>JAGQQS010000761.1 GCA_020426105.1 Planctomycetaceae bacterium | reverse complement strand
GGCTTGTCTTTGAAATCGTCCGTCGAAAACCCGGATTGCTTCTGCCTTGACCGATGTCCGAACGAGCGAAGATCGTCGGGACCGTGATATCGATAACTGCGAAGTTGCTCCGGCTTCAGTCGTGTGCGTGAATTCATGATCCGTGGTTGTGCTTGAGTAATGGTTTGTCACAGGTAAAAACTGGGGTAGTGGACGAGGCAACTAGTCCTGCAGTGCCATAAAACACAGGGACTCGTAGCCTCGTCCACTACAACTAACACTCAAATTACGCCGCAGCAGACCGCTTGTAGTGATTCTGGATCTGATGCCCGAGAATGATAGACCGGACTTCAGACCGGATGGAAGCAACATTCGGGTCAGATGTGAATCTGATGACAAGTCGAACGTTGTCCAGTAGACTCCCCGCATGTGTCCGCATTCTGCCGCGATGAAATCGTTGTCCACCGAGCACGAGCCGGAGCCTCATCCGCAGCGTCTGCCGCGCGTGCTCGGACTTTTCGATGCGACGATGATGGTGGTGGGTTCGATCATCGGGTCCGGAATCTTTCTGAAGGTCAGTGCGGTCGATAGCGCACTCGAACCATACGGATTCGGGGCAATCATCGGCATCTGGCTGTTTGTCGGAGTCATCACCCTGTGCGGTTCGCTGGCCCTGGCAGAACTGGGTGCCATGTTTCCGCAGGCGGGCGGACCGTATCTGTATATCCGGGAAGCCTTTGGAAACCTACCCGCGTTTCTGTGGGGGTGGACGGAGTTCTGGGTCGTCCGAACCGGTTCGATCGGCGCTTTGGCCTGCGCGACCGTGCTCTATTTCAATCAGGTTGTTCCGTTGTCACCTGTCGGGCAGACAGTACTGGCCGTGGCCATCATCATTGGACTCTCAGTGGTGAACCGTTTCAGCACCCGGGCCGGTGCCGGAGTTCAGGGTGCGGCTACAGTTTCAAAAGTCGCTTTCCTCGCGGCGTTGATTGTGCTGCCGTTTGTCTTTCGCAAAATCGACACCGATAACCTGCAACCTGTCCTGACGATACCACAGGATCCCGGCGCCACATTCAGTTTCCTGAAGGCGATGGGAATTGCGATGGTGGCCGTGCTTTGGCCCTACGATGGCTGGATCAATCTGGGGCCGGTCGCCGAAGATATTAAAGAACCAAAACGAAACCTGCCTCGAGCCATGATTTTCGGTCTGGGTCTGGTGATTGCGGTCTATCTAGGCGCGAACCTGAGTTATCATCTTGTCCTGCCGATTCATCACCTGGCGAACAGCGGAACAGTGGCTGCGGATGTCTTTCAGAGTATGTTCGGGCCAATCGGAAATCAGGTGGCTGCCATCGGAGTCATGATCTCCACATTCGGCGCGACTAATTCCAATATGATCACCGGGCCCAGAATCTACCTCGCAATTGCCCGTGACGGACTGATCCCCGAATGGCTGCAGCAAATTCATCCACGATACCTCACACCCGCCAATGCAATTTTTGTCCAGGCGGTGTGGGCCGTATTTCTGGTATTGCTGTTCTCCGCATGGGAGCCGCAGGGGCATTCCGTTACGCCGCCGGGGGACAGCGGTGTCCAGAACGATGTTCAGGGGGCGACGGCGCTCCGGATCTCGAGTGCCGAACATTCCAGACACCTCAAGAGCGCGTTCGACGGGCTGACGGATTCCGTGATTTGTGCGGGTCTGCTTTTTTACAGCATGGCCGTCGCAGCCGTCTACGTCCTTCGTCACACTCAGCCTTTAACACATCGCCCTTACAAAACATGGGGATACCCCTTCACACCTGCATTTCTGATGCTGGCCTATGCGGGCACATTCGTCAGCCTGCTGATCCAGCACTGGTCCCGGACCATGGGCGTGCTGGGCCTGATTGCCGCCGGTGTCGCGTATTATTACGCAGCGATCGCAGTCAGACGGCGCCGCGGCGAGACACAGCGAAGAGCGCGCGACTCAATCCTGAATCCATGAGCTGCAGCCCGCACTTTCGCAGTTGCAAATCGGTGTTGCTCCCAATGACGGACATACTGGTGTTTCGCTCAGCTGTGATCAGACCTCCGGAGTCTGTATATCTTGCCTTGCGCAGTCCGCCGTACTCACGATCGTGAAACTGCACCGCCATTTTAAATCGATGCACTTTCTTGATTGACATCTCTCCGCAGTTGAGCTACTCCTTGTAACACTACATTACGTAGCTGCGAGGAGCAAAAGATGAGTCAACCCGGAAGAAAGCCACTTGGACCCTTGGAGCACGCGGTCATGCAGATCCTGTGGGACCGCCAGCAGGCCACATCCGACGAAGTCCGCAAGGCTTTGCCGCAGGACCAGGAGTTCAAGGAATCAACGATTCGTACGATCCTCAGGCGTCTGGAAGAGAAACAGTATCTTCAACACGAAGTCGATGGGCGAACTCATGTCTATCGGCCTCGAGTCAAACCGGAGACCGTCGCGTCCCGGCAGGTCCTTGGGATAATTGACAGGCTCTGCAGAG
>JAGQQS010000760.1 GCA_020426105.1 Planctomycetaceae bacterium | reverse complement strand
CCGTCGCTCCGCCGACGGGATTTCTGATTCCAATCAACCAACCAATTCCGACGACCTCCAAAAGCTGAAGTTGCCCGCGTCCTCACCCCCCGTCGTTTTCAGGAGCCGGGTCGTATCGATATCCGACGCCGTGCACCGTCCGAATCAGTGTGGGGTTCTTTGGGTCAGGTTCGATTCGTTTACGAAGCTGAGATACATGCTGATCCAGTGTCCGGCTGTTTGGAAAATAATCGTCGCCCCAGGCATGTCGAAAAATCACCGTGCGATCGAGAGCACAGCCTGCGTTGTCATGCAGCAGTTGCAGAATGCGAACATCGCGCGGACTCAATTCAATCACATCGTTACCCCGTCGCGCCCGAAGTTCGACCGGGGTGATTCGCAGATCCCCCATCTGAAACTCAGGCGTCACCTGCGGTTTGCGGGCGCAACAGCGTCGGGCCACGGCCTGCACGCGAGCCACAACTTCCCGAAGGCTGAACGGCTTGACAATAAAGTCGTCGGCTCCGATTTCAAACCCGACAAGCCGGTCAAATTCTTCGGCTTTGGCGCTGATAAAGATAATGGGGACATCGGCAGAGATCGCACGCATCGCACGACACGCTTCGTACCCGCTGTGGCCCGGCATCATGATGTCCAGACAGACGAAATCAGGTGCCTGTTCACGGAACAGGCGGATCGCATCCGTGCCATCCACCGCCGCAATCACGCGGTAACCTTCCGCCTCGAGTACTTCGACCAGACCCTCACGGGTGAAGCGATCATCTTCTGCAACCAGCACTTTCATCGTATCGACCGACTGAGACCAGAGTGGGATTTTGGATGCGTCCGGAAACAAGTGGAGAGTGTACAGAGTTTTTCCGGAATTCAACGGCGTCGCAACCCGGGCAGTCCGATGAAATCCCAAATGGCCCCATCAATAGAACCCCCAAATTAAGCGGTAACAGAGCTTTAGTCCGAAGTTTATCCGAGTGATATGCGTGTGAAAGTCGCAGCGACGGATCTGTACACCAATGAAAAAAGCCCCGCCGACGTCGGCGGGGCTTGATCTGAGGAATCGAGGGATCTGGATTGTTTACGGGTTCAGAGCCGGATCGGCAACCGGATACACGGGATGAGCGGCATCGACACTGACTCCGCTGCAGTTTCCACCGGCACAACCGCCACCTGTCATGATGCCCTGAGCACAGGGAGCACAGGTTGATGGGCAGCACACAGTTTCCGGGATCAGCACGTTTCGCGTGTACGGGACCTGCTTCATGACCTGACGAGCCACCATGCGTGTGCAGGTCTGCTGAACTTCACGTGGCACGACTTTACAGACGCGATGTGTCGTCGTGTACGGAACCTGTTTGGACACACAGTAGGGAATCGTGCGCGTCTTCTGTTCTGTCACCATCTTGCAGACGGTGTAAGGGATCTGTCGAGTTCGCTGTTCCGATACCATTTTGCACACCTGATACGGAATCTGCTGAGTCTTCGTCTCACATTCCATGCGACATGTGCGATACGGAATCTGCTGCACCACTTCTTTGGCGACCATCCGTGTCACCTGAATCGGTACCGTTTTGACCACGACTTCCGGAACGTAACGAGTAACCTGGACAGGACACTGCTGTCGCACTACCTGCGGCACCATGACCGTGTAGGGGATCTGTTCCTGGACAACCTGTGGACACCAGACGCGGCGACAAATCTGTCGCGGCGGACATTGTGTCATGCAGAGTCGGGGACCACATGGTCCGCAAACAACTCGAGGAATAACCGGGCCAGGAATTGTCTGTGTCTGCGTCGTCCATTGTCCCGTCATCCGCTGGACGCAGCGAGTCCGTGTTTCGGGACGCTGAACCGTGTAACAGCGTTCCTGCTGAATCGTCTCGGTCACACACTTCATGACGGTCGAACGGCATTCCTGCTGAATTGTTTCACAGACCGGCTGTTGAATCGTGTAACGCTGTTCGCGAACATGATCTTCCCAGACGGGCCGCTGCACGGTGTAGTTGCATTGGCGATACAAGGTTTCTGTCACTGGCCGCTGAACACAGTACGTTTCTTCACGCACGGCTGTTTCTGTCACGGGTCGGCAGACCGAATAGGTCTCCTCGCGGTACGCCGTTTCGTTCACGGTTCGGTAACAGGTCTGCTGCACATCCTCATACACGTTTTCATAGACGGTACGGCTGGACGTGTATTCCTGTGGTTCGTAAACGGTCTCACAAACCGTGCGGTAGCAGGTTTCCGTAGAAACCCGGCATGCCGTATAACAGGAGGCCGGTGCACAGGCCGCGGTCGGACAGCAGCTGTACGAAGGAACGCCACACAATCCGCCAAACGCTGAAATTGGTGTGGCAAACGCGATTGCCATGTTGAAAATAACAGAACGCATCCGCATGAGTGAATCTCCACATTCATCCGGAAGTCTGCAAATCCATTCGCCGACCTCTCATCAGTGAGTACTCAGCCTCTTCGCCGAGTTACCAAGAGCGTACCGATGAAAACCATGGTAGCTCAAAGACTTTCCTCGCAGTTCAGCGAATTCTTGACCGAAAGCCCTACGACTTCCGTCTGGTGAGGAAGAATAGCACGGGTGAAATGGGTAGAATGGAGCAAGTGCACTGCTGGCGTTGATTGGGTGTGCAAAAAGTCAACATCCTGTGAGAACGCGTAATCTCGATCAAATTCTGCCCCTGCAACATTGGATAGAATCCAGCAATCCAGCTATTGAACACGGGATTTCGGGAATTTTGCGGGTATATCATGACTGAATATCAGACGGTTGCCAAAGTGGGTGATATTCCGGAAGGGCAGGGGCGTTCGTTTGCCGTGAACGGAACCATGGTGGGCGTGTTTCTGTCACAGGGAAAGTACCTCGCGATCAACGATTTTTGCCCGCACATGGGTGCGTCGCTGGCCGATGGCCATGTTGAAGACGACGCGGTGATGTGTCCGTGGCATGCGTGGCGATTCAGTCTGAAGGATGGAACCTGGCTCGACAATTCGAAGAGCAATATCAAATCTGCCTGCTATGAAGTTCGCGTCGATGGAGACGAGATTCAGGTCTGCGTACCAGCCGGTGACACCTGACGTTCAGACCGTTCAGTGCACACCGACGCGCGTGGTCCCGTCGGGGATGATGTGCGATTCACGTTTATGTTCTTGGCGCGGTTTTGCTTCGAGTTCTGCAACCCAGCGACGAAGTTCGAGACCGTATTCTTCGGCCATATCACTTTTCACCAGTTCGCGCAGGAAGCCCGATGCTCCGGTCTCAGACAACTCGGCTTCTTCTGCAGTCGTAAAACGTTTTCGTGGATCCGGATGCAGTAAGCCGCGCAGCAGGAGAATTAACGATTCGCTGAACTGGAATTCTTCGAGTGGCAACAATGCCGGAAGGCGTTCGAGAATATTGAGCTTGGCCTGCAATAACTGCTCCAGGTGCATGCCGGCGAACGGACGTGATCCGGACAGCATTTCAATCAGCATATACCCCAGACTGGCGAGGTCTGATTGGGGGGTCGCACGATGTCCGGCAAGGACTTCGGGTGCTGCGTATTCCAGCGTACACGGCTGGGCGGCCGGAGGGCGTCCGACCCAGTAGGCAGAACCGAAATCGATAATCTTCACCTGTCCTGTGCGTTTCACCATCACATTCGAAGGCTTCAGATCGCAGTGCACAATCCCGCCACGATGCAATGCGGCAATCCCGACGAGGCATTCGCGGAGGATCGCGACGGCCATGCCGGGTTTGAGTCGGCAATCGACCTCACCGGTCGTGATTACCCGCTGGTTGATATTGGCAAAGCGGGTTTCACTGACGGCGTCATGGACAATTTCGAGAGTTTCACGCCGCAGGATATGCAGCAGATCAAAACCATCGATCCATTCCATTTCGAGGATATAAATTCCACTATCGAATTGAAACGCGTGAACCGACACCAGATGGTCAATCTGAATCCGCGCGACGATTGCCGAGACTTCGGCGAGGCGGTGCATTTCCCGTTCGTATTTGACGGGCGAATCGAACGGCAGCGGGGAAAAAAATTTAAGGGCCACCGGGATTTTGAAGGAGGCCGCGCCGCGACGTTCGGCGAGCATGACGCAGCCCTGCCCACCGATTCCCAGGCGTTTGATAAACGTGCGTTCCGAAGTCCAGTCGAGACCGCGGCGCAGGAGCAGAGACGAATAAAAATGCTGCAGAGACTGGACGTCTGCGTCTGTCTGGGGAACTGATTTGGGAAGAGTTTGAGACGTCACGGTTTGGCGGGCTCAGAAGATCAGAAGTCGTAACTCCGCAGTGTAGGGCATTTGGCTCGGCACGTCCTCAATTTATTTCGGCAAACAGTCTGATCCCTGAAACACATGAAAACACAAAGAAAGCGGCGGTTTAGATAAAATTCCTGCGCCTGAACCGCTGGCGTCGAAAACGCAATTCAGAATGGCATTTGTCCCGAAAATTCGCGCAGCTGTTGCTTCGACAACTGCGTTTTGATGACAACAGATTTGCCGTCGGTGGTCACCTGGTCCGGCGTGACGGCCTTTTGTACAGACGAAATGCCAGAAATCGCAGCGGGTACGCCGGGCCCCTCCGCAAGGCTTCCAAGCCCGTCTCTCAGCAGCATTTGGATCTGGTTCTTCAATGTCGCTGCCAGTTCCGGGCTTTCCAGTTCCATCTCGAGGTGGATGTGCATTCCGTCAGCATCCAGGCGAATCGCACCGGACGCCAGCCTGACTGACACCATCGACTTGATCAGGCCACTGAGATTCCGAAGGGCTTCCGGAGTCGTTGGCTGCGGCTCTGGCATAGGAGGTACAAATTTTGCATACTGGCCCGTCCTGATGGCAAAACAAAGTTGTCCCGCAGAGGACGGGACTTTCAATTCTGAGGCCGATCCGGTATTCCCGATCCCCTTGATCGAGTTCAGAATGTCCGATTCACGACCTGACAGCAGCGTTCGTGAATCGAATTGACAGAGGATACTGCCTCGGCTTCGGAAAACGGTCTTTCCTTCCAGCAATTCGCTCTTCGCGCCCGATTGTCGCTCAAGCTCGGACTCACTCACGGCTTTGTTAAGTCGAACGACCATGAACGGAGCCCCCATGGCACTTGCAGCGCGGCTTCCTGGGAACATCCCATTCTGCTTCGTCGAAGCATCAGGGATTGCAATCGTGATTGACCGGACCGTTTTCGAAAACTCAGCGCTATCGCTGCCAACAGCATGCAACTGTGTCAGCGGATTGTTCCTGAGAAATTCGTACTCATTTTGATGCTTCAGTAAATCTTCGATTTGGATGTGAACGATGCCAGCGGTTTCCGGAGGCAGAAGCGCGATGTCGTCGGCGAGTGTATGGCCTGCCAGAGATCCGAGGGACTCTATCATCGGACCAGCAAGAAAAGCGATAGCCACCATGCACGACGTGAATCCCAACACAACAAGCAGGATCGAAATGACTCGTGTCCAGGGGACTGTTGAATTTGATTGCCTCGCAGGTCTTCCCAGCCGACCGGGCAGCGTGGCTGATTCACATTCACTGTACGGATCATCGCCGCTGGAATCATAGCTGTTGCTGTAGGGATCCTGTGCCCATGGGTCTCCTTCTTCGTCATTGGCTGTGAGCATCTTCCTGCGACGTCGCCACGTTGCTCCCGTGCCCGTTGAATTTGACGCACCGGAGCGTGGCGAACTCGAGTCCCTGCGTCGTGGTGATGTCTTCGCGGGGAATGTCCCGCTTTGCGGAACTTGCCCGGGCTGCTGCGGATCGCCAGCGGACTTCAGAGAAAATGCTGTTTTGCAGCCGGGACAACGAACCGCCTTACCTCGCAGCTGTTCGTTCAGCCGAAGCCGCCGTTGACACCCAGGGCATTTCACTTCGATATCACTCACGGCAGCACCTCAGGAATAGCAACGGGCGTCACTGGCGTTACAGACTCAAAGTGCACCGTTCCACGCCGGGCTTTTGCCGCGCGAATTCCGCTGCATCAGGTCAGTACTGTGACTCCGGTGTCGAAGGATGGCTCTTCTTTTCCGTCCACATTTGCAGCAATTCCACAAAAAATGAAAACGCCATCGCAAAGTAGACATATCCTTTGGGGATTTCCCTGCCGAATCCCTCGGCGATCAGCAGCATGCCAATGAGCATCAGAAACGACAGGGCGAGCACCTTGATTGCCGGGTGACGTTCGATAAACGTGACGATCGCCCTGGAAAAGACCAGCATCCCCAGCACTGAGGCAATGATCGCGATGACCATAATCGGTAATGCCGATTTCAGTCCGGAAGTCATGCCCACGGCGGTGATCACAGAATCCAGCGAAAACACCACATCAATCAGCATCACCTGAATAAGGACTGACTTCAGACTGACTTCGGCAGCCGGCTTGCTGTCATCGCCGCCTGCGGACTGGACTTTGTGATGAATTTCCCGAGTCGCCTTAAACACCAGAAACAGACCGCCTAATACAAGGATGGTATCGCGTCCCGTGAACGCGTGATTCATCAGGGTAAACAGTTCCGCCTTCAGTGACATCACCCAACCGATCGATAACACCAGAGCGACACGGGAAATCACGGCCAGCATCAGTCCAAATGTGCGGCCTTTGTCTCGCTGGTCAGCGGGCAGACGTCCCGCCAGAATCGCGATGAAAATAATGTTGTCGATCCCCAGAATCATTTCCAGAGATGTCAACGTGAGGAGCGCCACAAGGGCTTCTCCGGTCAATAGGTCGCTCATGAAATTTGTTCTCCGGTCAAGTCACCCGGTTTGTCCAGTTCGCGGTGCTGCCACGCTCTTGATTTGGTCGCTCGCGGGCTTGCCCCGTGGGTTTACAGCGCCTTTGCATTAGAAAACGCGGTCATATCGTGGCGCAAAGGCCATGCAAGCCCCTGAGGTGAACTCAGGGGGGCTTAAATCGACAGCCCCCGGCTCGCAGGGACTTTATCCGCGTGCTCGACTGAGAGGAAGGCGCGCCAGAAAATCTCTCGGTGCGGACTGCGTTACCGTGAATGCGGACTGCGTTACTGTGAAATCGTCAGACGCCGTTAGTTGCACGGAATTCGGAAGCGCCATTCGAGGGGAGACGGCAGTTCGAACGCCGCGAATTCCAGATGAATCACTCGACGATGGCCCGGGCGTTCCATCGGTGACGACGAATGAAGCGTTAATGGCCGCATCAAAACGGCCCCGCCCGCCGGCACTTCGCAAATGACGTCGCATCCCGTCGCAGTCTGTCGTTCAATGCCATCCGACGTCAGATGCCGACAAAGATGTGAGCCGGGCAGTACCTTCAGGGCTCCGTTCGATGCATCGCAATCATCGAGGTGCAGGCGTATCGTGAGGATTTCCTCCGTCAGCTCAATCAACCTGAATACAACAGCGGGAGTGAGACATGTCGGCAGAATCCCGTAGCCGTCCTTCAGGAAAGAGTCGACAAAACAATCGTCATTTTTGAAGGAGTTCAACATCTGTCTTCTCTGAGTCGTGAACATCGAAGATGACATTTTCGATGGCAGCTCAGCAGCTCAGCATCCCCATCCGCTGGTCGAATCCCAGCATGAGGTTCATGTTCTGCACGGCTACGCCGCTCGCACCTTTGATCAGGTTGTCGATCGCCGCGAAGACGACCAGCTGATCGCGATTGAAGCGGACCGTGATGTCACAGAAGTTTGTATACGACACATCCTTCGTTGTCGGAATGTGATCGACGACTCGGAGGAATGGCTGTCCGGAGTAGAAGTTTCGGAATACTTCGAGCAGCTGAGTCTGTGTTTGCTGTTCCTTCAGTCGTGGGTAGAT
>JAGQQS010000759.1 GCA_020426105.1 Planctomycetaceae bacterium | reverse complement strand
GGCGGCGGCATGGGTGGCATGGGCGGCGGTATGGGTGGCATGGGCGGCGGCATGGGTGGCATGGGCGGCGGTATGGGTGGATTCGGCGGCGGTGGCGGTGGTGGATTCAGCCTGCCTCCGGAATTGCTTGTCAATCCTGGCTCGAACGCCAAAGGCGGAATTTCCAACCAGTCGCTGAACAGCATCAAAAAAAAACCGGCAATCAAATAGAGCCGATTACTTCAGGGATTAACCTGAAGCAGAATCCGACGGGCGTGCAGGTCGCGATAGATGCGGTCGGCACGCCCGATTGTTTTGATCAGCATCTGGCGTCGATGACGACCGTGTTCGTGCCCCCCAACCCGCCAATCAACTACGTGGAACTGGGAAATCCGAGGCCGTGCGCAATCACAATTGCTCAGCCGCCTCAAAGTGCTGCCAAAATCGCCAACACAATCCTTGCGGATACACGTCCGTTAGCCACAGCGTGGGATGAGTTACTGACAACTCAGGCTGTCTCTTCGGGTGTATTGTCAGAGGCTGTTTCGATTCTGCATGATCGTCGAAAATATGATGCGGCCATTGAAGGCATTCAGAGTGCCATCCGCAATGACCAGGCCGCCGCGTGGATGTATGATGTGTTGGCACTGGAAATGAAACTGGCGAAACGGCCACCGGCAGAGATCGCCCGTGTCCTGGAATCACGCATCGATTTTGCCAATGCTGATATTCCGCAGTTGTTAATTGCGGTGGCACTCCTGTCTCGGTTTGAAGCATGGGACGAAGCCATGCGAATCTGCCGGGAAGCAACGGAGCTCAATCCACAGTTGTCAGAACCATGGTTGCTGGCTCGCAGCGTGGCGGACAAATCAAAGAATCCAGAGCACCGGATCTGGGCGCGATGCGGTATTCTGCAGTACGTCTGGACCGATGATTCTGCGGCGTTGCACGAAGAAGCTCGTAAAGTGATCACAGAAATCGCCGCTCACCTCGACCGCGATGGTAATTCGCCGCAGGCGGAGCGAGTTCGCGAACGATTGCGCGACGCGGCGCGGATCGATCTGATGCTTATTCTGCGCTGGGTAGGATCTGCAGATCTTGATCTGATCGTGACTCAACCGAACGGCGAACAGTGCAGCTTTCAGAAACGCATCACCACGGACGGAGCTCGCCTGACACACGATGATCCTGGTTCAGCGACAGAAGGAAATGCAAAACGACATGAGCAATATGTTTGTCGAGTCGCTCAGACGGGTTCGTACACCGCCACGGTGCGTTTTGTCGTGGGCAAAGCAACTGCCGGAACAGCTGTGCTGGACATTGTCCGGAACAGTGGCACACCACAGGAAACCCGAATGACGCAGACAGTCAAGCTGACTCGTGACGATGTGCAAATCACGATTCCGATGCCTTCGAAACCGTAAGGAGCCGATTATTTCTGCTTTGGGACTGGCGATCGTTCGTCCTGTTACCACAATTACCGCTGACTGCTGCGGCTCCTGGTTGCAGGCGGGTCATGCAGCGTCAGTCGCGGCGCCGCGAAACTGCGGACTCTCGTTTCGGCAAACTGCAGGATCCTGGCCGCGGTCGGGGCGGCTACTGTTCCGCCGTAATGCGTCCCCGGTGCGGTCGGTTCATCGACCATCACCAGTACCAGCACGTCGGGATCTTCCGCGGGAGCACCGCAGACGAAGGACAGGACCCAGGCGGAATCGGAGTAAGTTCCGGTGAGCGGGTCCAGTTTCTGCGCCGTTCCGGTTTTACCGAACATCGACAGACCTGCAATTCTCGCAGACTTGCCAGTCCCCCGTTCCACCACCTGCTTCATCGGTCCCTGAACCAGCCATTCGGCAATGTCAGGATTCAGGAGCACTGACTGGACATCGGCACCCGGCGAAATAATCTGTGCCCCGGCCGTGAGTCCATCGTCACCCATTTTTCGGAGCAGGTGAGGCCTGATAAGTCGACCGCCATTGGCCAGCGCGGCATGCGCGGTGATCAGTTGCAGCGGCGTCACAGCCAATTCCTGTCCCATCGGAATTGATCCCAGGGAGTAGACGTTCCACTGCGAGACAGGCCGGACCAGGCCGGATAACTCGCCGGGGAGCTCAATTCCGGTTCTGCGTCCGAATCCAAAAGCCCGCGTCGCTTCATATAAGGACTCGATACCGATCTTTTCACCGATTTTTGCCATCCCAATGTTGCTCGATTTTACCAGCACATCCTCCACGCTGAGAGCACCGTAGGAATGATGGTCGTGCAGGACGCGTGGCCCCATGCGGTACACGCCAAAACTGCAGTCGATGTTTTCATCCCTTGGCAACGCCGCATTCTGAATTGCCCAGCCAACGATAAACGGCTTAAATGTCGAACCGGGTTCAAACATCGCAGAGACCGCCAGATTCTTCCATGCGGCGTCCGGCACTGCCAACAAAGCGTTTGGATCGAACGTCGGGCGTGAGGCCATGGCAATGATCTCACCGGAGTGCGGTTCCATGACAATCGCACAGGCACCGACCGGCTGCCATGTCTCCATCAGTTGATCAAGTTGACGTTCAGTTTCAATCTGTGTCAGAAGATCAATTGTGGAAACGACGGTCTTGCCGTGGACTGGTGCCTGAGAACGTTCCGCGGCGACTTCCATCACAATGCCGCGAGCGTCCCGCGTCATCACCCGAGTGCCATCAACGCCGCGTATTAACTCGTGTCGACTTTGTTCCAACCCGCCTTGTCCGACGTTATCGATATTCCGGATTCCCAGCACGTGCGATGCGTAACTCCCCTGCGGATACTGCCGCTGATATTCACGGCGCAGGCCCCATGTCGATTTAGGCAGCTTCAGCTCACGCATCGCATTCGCCTGTGCATCGCTGATTCGTCGCTGAATCCAGATAAAGCGCTTGTCCGAGTTGGCAACGATCCGCTGATAGAGTTCGTCGGAGTTGAGATTCAACAGCGGCCCGACCTGCCACGCAAATTCCCAGACATTGTCCATTTCGTCCGGCACCCCGAACAGACTCTCGCAGGGGATTGTCATGGCCAGCACCTGGCCGTTGCGATCCAGGATCTCACCCGGTCGCGCCGGGATCACTTCGCTGAAAACGCTCTGCCGCGTTACTCGAACATGCATTAATTCCTGCTGCGCACCCTGGAGCTGAATCAATCGCACAATCAGCACAGCCCAGCCCAGGAAGACACTGGTGGCAATAAAGCCGAATCGCCAGGATCGGACGGGCGCCATTTGAGCGTGATCGATTTCCGGGTGATGATGCTGACGGTCCGCGTGGGATGCTTCAGACTCGGCTTCATCAGCTTCAGTCGGATGGGCTGCAGTTGCGGCTGTTTCCACATGGCATAGCGGCTGCCCGCCGCATTCTGCTTCCTCCGGCTCAGGGACATGCGACGGATCGTCGTCAATGAATTCGTCCATCAGTCGATTCCCTCCGGATTGAAGGGATGCTGAAATCGGAGCAGCGGGAGCTGATCCCGCGTCGATCGTATTAATTCCGGCTGCTGCTCTGCCGTGCGTGCTGACGGACGTTTTGTTTTCTGATCCTGCGCAGCGTTATCCGCGTTTTGCCTTTCAAGATGCGTCATCTGAGCCGGGGCCGTGAGTCGCTGTGTTTCCAGTCTGAGCCGTACGATCAGGTCGAACAAAACATCCGTCTGATAATACTGAACGCTGATCGTGCGGCGCATCTCAAGCGTCTGTTTCTCAAGCCAAACACCAGCCATGGAAACAAGAACAACCAGCATCAGTCCGGCGGCGAATCGGAAATACACGATGAAATCCAGTCGAATCGGGCAGGAGCAACGCACACGGCGCAACAAAAAGCCCCGCGGATGCCGAGGCGGGGCTCTCCCTCACTGGGCAATTATCGAACGCCGCAGGACTATGGCACCACATTGACCTCCACCGCATCGGCAGGAAGTGCCAGAATCAAGCCGGCTTTCAGTTTATTCGGATCGTTCAGAACAGACTGATTAAGCCGATAAATCTCGATCCACCGCGCTGATCGCCCCAGAAATCGGGCTGAGATTTCAGAGAGCGTTTCATGTTCACCAACACGATACGCAGGACTGCCGTCTTCGAGGACCAGAAATTCGGGAAGTTCCGGCACCTTCGGTTTCGAATCGACAAACAGCTCCGGATACCGTTCTTCCAGCACTTCCTTTTCGGGTACGAGAACGACCATTCCGGGACGCATATTTTTCGGCTCCGCGATTCGGTGTTGATTGAACACCGCCAGAGCTGCGAAGTATCTGACCGTGCCATAGACGCGCTGCGAAATCTTCGTGTAGTTATCACCCTTTTGAACGACCACCGAATCAAACGTCGAACCGTCATCCGGCGCGGGTTCGGCCGCTCCATTCTGGTAGTTGAAGGCCGCGAGACTAAACTTGCCGTCGGCGCCGGATCCAGCGGCCGTCCGAATGGTGTTCCCGCCCTTGCGTCCCCCCGGATTCTTCACAGCGTTGAAGCCCTGCGAATCTGAATGATGGTGTCCCTTTGCCGGTCCACGCTGTCCAGCATCCCGCGCAGAGAAGCCCGGAAATCCGGCCGGTTCTTCCGGCTGAAATTTGCCGTCTTCACCCGGATCGTCCGGCGAAAATCTGAGTTCATTTTCGATGACCTGCTGTGGATCCGCCATGGCAAGCAACACAGGTTCTTCACGATGTTCTGATCGCCGTGACGCAACCGCAGACTCTTCACGCATCGCCTCGAAACCAGGATTTACAGGTTGCGGCTCAGGAGCGAAATCGACTGCCAGCCGGGAGTCCGTGGTTTCCGGTTTATCACCAAATGCGGAATCCGGCTCGGGAAATGACTCAAATGAATCAGATTCCGGAAGCAATTCAGTTATCTCCGTTCCTTGTTGCGCCGTGCTGTCCGCGAATTGTGGATGCTCGGCAGCCTGCTGCTTCTGAGTAATGGCCTCTGAAGTTCGCTCCTCCGGAATCTCGTCCCCAGGTTCTGGACGGGGTAATTCCAACAATTCGTCCGGAGCAAGTTTGTGCAGCGATAGTTCAGCCTCTCTCACGCCGACTTCTGCCATGCGAGCGTCCGCTGGCTCCGACAACGCGGGCTC
>JAGQQS010000758.1:1366-4446 GCA_020426105.1 Planctomycetaceae bacterium | reverse complement strand
GAACGGTCATCGAACGATTGCTCGGGTTCTGATGACGTTGGCAGAGGTTGCTCAATATCTCCGGCAATGGCGGCGCCGGATTTAATCCAGTCTTCAAGCACACGTGTTTCCCGTGCCGTTAACGCAGGCTCTCCTTCCGGCGGCATCAGTCCATCAGTAATTGACTCAATAATCAAGCTTTTTTCAGGCTTGTAGGGCACGAGTGCCGGCCCACTGTCTCCACCTTTGAGCATCATGAAACGACGCCGCAGATCAAGCGCGGATTCACGTTTATTTTCCCCATGACATTTGAAACATCGAGCCTGCAGAATTGGAGCGACGTGTTCTTCGAACGTCAGCTCACTGGCAACGTCGACGCCCTCCTGAGCAAATGCAGCCTGGCCGACGATCAGATGCAGGCAGATCGCAACTGCGAGGAGCACAAATTCTCGATTTGATGTATTCCGCTGCATCCAACTCTTTCGTTTTGAGTTCGCCAGTAACGGTCTCGGATCGCCGCAGTTTAACATAATCTCGTGACCAAAAAAATCACGAATCCTGCGAAACATCGGCGTTGATTCGCGGTACTTAGGCGAGCGGCAGAAAAAAGTTTACTGTAGTGGACGAGGCTACGAGTCCTTTACTGTAGTGGACGAGGCCACGAGTCCCCGGCTGTGAAGGACTCGTCGCCTCGTCCACTATAATTGGTATTGTAAAGTCATTTCTGCCGCTCGCCTAAAAAAACTCGCAACCACTAGTGAACGCAGATTCATGTCAATCGAACACAAACAACGGTGAACCCGGTCGCTCCCGGGACGCGACGAAAATCGGTTGCCAGCAACAGCAAAAAAGAAGTCGCGGACTGCGACTACGTCTTCAGCCACGGAGACGAACAACTCCAGACCACCATCCTTGAGTGCAGGTTGCATCCAGGCTATCGTCCCCAAAGAATTTATCTTGTGGAACATGCAGACTTCTCCGCAATTCCACAGCCGTTGACTGTCGGTCGGATGGGAGACAAAATTGATGCTAATCCTGAGTCGAACCAAGCCGCTATTTTTAAAATGGTGGCAATCTGTTCTGTATTGTTCATTCCTGTTCTTCACCACGGACCTTACTCGGGCAAACGATATGGTGTGTTTTTCCCCCAACGATCGGTCTGGCAGCTCGGAGGCAGTTCGAGTGGCAGCCGTCGACCTGGTGCATACGGAACAGACTCTGCCTGTCGATGCAAACGGACAACTCAGGGGCGACAGCGTTGCTGACCAGTTTCATTTGGTTTTGTCGCGATTGGATGCCGCCGGCCGACATGTGGGTGGAAGCCTGGATCAGTGTGTAAAACTGAATGTGTATCTTGAAAGGACTGAGGACACCGACGCGGTCCGGACAATTCTGGCGGAGCGTTTTCAAGGTGCGCACAAGCCGGCGGTCTGTTACGTGACGACAAAACTGTCACTGCCCGACGCGCTTGTCGCGGCGGACGCGGTCATGGCTTCCAAACGACGATCAACCGGGCCGGTCGAGAGGTTCGCCGCAGATGCAGCTCATCCGGCATGTGCGGTGCTGTCCGCCGGGGGGCGAATTTACATCTCGGGGCAAGCAGAATCGGGAGATCTTCACACTGCGACTCGAAAGACGCTGGAGAGCCTTCGACAGTCACTCAAATTCGTGAACGTTGATCTTTCGCATGTGGTCCAGATTAAGTCGTTCCTGACTCCAGTCAGCGATGTGGCTGTGGTGGAACGTGAAATCCGGGATTTCTTCGGGGAGCAAACGCCGCCGCCATTGGTTTTCGTCGAATGGATCTCTGGGGCCACGACTCCCATCGAAATTGAACTGATCGCAGCTGCTCCACGTGACACGGTCCCGGACAATGCGCCGCCGGTCGAGTATCTGACGCCGCCTGGCATGACGTCACCGCCGATTTATTCGAGGATCACTCGCGTTTCAGCCGCCGAGACCATTTATATCTCCGGACTGTATGGTTCTGACAATAACCCTGAAAAACAGGTGCGTGAGGTCTTTGAACAGTTGACCGAACTGCTGCAACCCGCTGGCAGCGATCTGCGACATCTGGTCAAAGCGACATATTACGTAAGTGACGAATCTGTCAGCGCACAGCTCAACGCGCAGCGACCGAACTATTACGATCCGCAACGACCACCAGCGGCTTCGAAGGCGATGGTCTCTGGTGTCGGCAGACACGACCGCACACTCACGATGGACATGATCGCCGTGCCACATTGAGAACAAAATCAGATCATTCATCTGTCAAAATCAGAAACACGCCGATCAATGACAAGCAATTCGGGAAAACCTATGGCTGAAAACGAACTCTCCGTGACGGACTTTACACGGTCGTTCCTGCAATTTCGGATGGACCTCAATATCACTCAGCCGCGTACTGTGAGTCAACCACCGCCCTTCACGCTGAATAATTCGAGGTTTCCGCTGGAATGCTGCTGTCGGGTCACCCGCGGAGCAGGAACAGATGCAAGTTCCATCGACTATGTGCTCGGAGCGGCGTGCCAGGCAGAACAGGTTTACGTTCAGGAAAACATCTGGCACGATCCGCCAGCGGAAATGTGTCTCGTCGCGTCAAATGAAGAATTCCTCGTCCTCAAGAGCTGGGACCGCAACAATCGCGGAGTTATGCTCAGTCCACCGACGCTCGGCGAGCAGCCCGAGCGACAGGCAGGGCGATGCGCGGATGCCTTTACGAACCTCCGGATCGACATTCGAAAGATTCCCGGACGCCTTCTGCAGACAACCGCGGAAATTGTCGATGCTGTGCTTCAAAACGTTCCGCTCGTCTCCCAGACCGAGTACACGGATGCTGATGGATCCCGCGTGCTGCTTGAGTATCCGGTGAAGGTTGTTAACGCGAGCGAGCGAGAGGTGTTTTATCAGGTCGATACAGGTCCTGTCCTGGTACCTGATGCCGACGCATTCGATGGTACTCATCCGATTTCTGTGCTGCGTCGAGCGTACGTCGCTCACAACAATCTCGACTGTACTGAATTGCTTTTGAATGTACCGACATCCGTCGGGCACGGAATGAGCGTCAATCATTATTCACGGGTCCTGAAGGTGAAGGCCGT
>JAGQQS010000758.1:0-1316 GCA_020426105.1 Planctomycetaceae bacterium | reverse complement strand
TACTGGCGTTGGATTCAAAACGGCGGCAAACAGCCGGCAGCAGTGAGGAATTGGCAGATGCCATCGGTCGCGCCGCGGATCTGCGGATCTACACGGAATTCCTGCATAACGAACATATTGATGTGCATTCATCCAGTTCAGAACGCATTCGTGAGGTCGCTGAGTTCGGGGTGACATATCGTGTCGATCATCGCTGGACGGCGGGCATCATGAGCCTGCGACAGCCGATCGAATTGCCGACAGGCTTTGGACTTCGTCCGTCGATGTCGTTTTTTCTTTATAACCAGGACGGGACTCAGGCGATCGCCCGACCTTTTCTGGACGGAGTTCCCGCAGAAAAGCTGCCCGGATCTGCTGAGGTGCGTTCTCCGGAGAACATGCCAAAGTATCACGCATCCGATAATTGGGATGACGGAACAAATGCCCCGTCTCACAACTTCATCTATGACTTTGATTGCTTCCGGTTTTGTGTCAACGATGCCTGGCAGGAAGTACTTCATCACTCAGCAACCGGAGAAGTTCACTCCGGAACACTTCAAAATCTGGTTGATGCATTTTCGTCGGGATGCGCGATTAAACTGAGCATCGAAAACCTGTGCACTGATCTGACTTCCGAATCCGACAGGCAGCTGCAGCATGAAGTCTTCGTGCAGGGCGGATCGAGCTACTACTACACGGAACAACGCCTGTTCATCATTGGATCACATCCGCTGGTACGTGTGAGCCCGGGTTTGCCCATGCGATACGCGAGCGGCAACTGGGATTTTGGCTGGTTGATGGTCCGGAGTGACGGTCGCATCGTCTATCGGCGGTGCGATCCCTACACGCTGCAATTTTCTGATCACGTGACGCAGAATGCGGTACGCTGGTTTGTGCGTTGAATTCGGCGTCAACGGGGCGGATTCACAGATTGTGGGGACGTCGAAGACGTTCATTCCTCTGTATTTCAGGCCCGGAGGACTGACATAACCGATTCCGGTCGCGTAAGCCACCGGTCTGTGAGGATCAGGAACCTCAGGCCCTGCGGGCCGACACACCTGTGATTGTGTCGGCAATTGCACTTCAGCAATCCGGGGCCTGAGGGCCCCCGCATGGGATGTGTAGGCCCGCCGACCCTGTACCCAGAGATACCGCCTTGCCGCGTTTCCAACAAAATGCGAATCCGCCCGTCTCTGCGGCGCACAATCGGATCGTGTTAATTCGCAAAATTGGTGCCGTCTTGCGATTACTGTTCTGCGATTCATCCTGTTTTTGCATAAGCCATGGCGTGTCCCCACGATTTACTTCACCTCCGCGGATTGACGAACATCGTTCGA
>JAGQQS010000757.1 GCA_020426105.1 Planctomycetaceae bacterium | reverse complement strand
AGAATGGTTTCGGGGAGCTCTGTTACTGCTGGCAGCGACGGCGAACATGGAACATCTGCTGTTTTGGTGGGTTCAGAAAGTCGACTGGCTGGATCGTGCGGACTGGTTCACCATGGGTCTGCGGCTCATGCTGGCGATTGGAGTGATCGAAGCGATGCCGGACCAGGAACTTTTTGCGGTGATGCATCCCGGACCGCCGAAACTACAAAAAGGCGAAAATATCGTCCGACAATTCTGGCGGCAGAAGTGGAAATTTGCCTCCGGTATTCTCTGCCGGCATTTGAATCGCTCATCTCCGGTACTGGCCATGATGTGCGCCATCGTTGGTTCACAACTGCCGTCTATGGAAGAACATCGGGCAGATATCGCGCGGCACGATTTCATCATTGCCGCATCATTTTGTGAGCAGTGTGGAATGGCAATGCCGCTCCAGACCCTCGCCTCAGCTCAACAGTTGCAGATTGTGATTCCTGAGATGGCCGCGATGAAGCAGGACATCGATCAGTTCGATCGTCGACGTGAACGCTGGATGGTGGGTTGGGTGTGTTATCTGCTGGCGATTTCCCAGTATCTGATCATCGGCCTTGTGACCCGCCGCGACAAGGCGCTGGATATGCTGAGCGAGTTTGATCGCGCTGTCGCCGAAAGGCGCAAGGAACTGGTCGAAGAATTCGTAGACGAAGGAAGTCTTCCCCAGGGCTTTGACCCCACCACCCCCACCACGACACCGGCCCAGGCAACACCTGCACAACTCCCGGCAGAACAGCCTCCTGGCTTGAAGTAATTTCCAGGATTTTCAGGAACCGGGACCGTAATCCTTAGCGATTGTTCCGTCGAAGGCAGGCACAAGAACATCGAATTACGGGGTTCTTTCCATTGTATGGAAATGGAAATCCTGTGGCGCTACTGACACGCCGAAAATGGGGACATGGTGGTCTCACCATGTTTATCGGCGACATCGGAATTTATGGCGCGGTGTCGCATTTTCCATGCAGCTTCAGGATTCAGTGGATATCCATGTCCAGCGATTTCAAAGCTTCGGGTGAACTCAGAATTCGGCAAAAGCTGGGTAAGTATCGCATTGAACGCCGATTGGGCGCTGGCGGATTCGCCATCGTGTATCAGGCCATGGATACCGTCCAGGGAATTCGCGTGGCCATCAAAGTCCCTCATGCCCGCTATACGACCGAAACAGTACTCGCCGAATTTCGCAAGGAAATTCGGGCAACTTCGGCGCTGGAACACGAAAATATTCTCCCGATTAAAGACGCCAGTATTATCGAAGATCGGTTGGTGGTCGCGTTCCCGCTGGGCGAAGAAACCCTGCTGCAGCGAATGCGTCGCAGGCTTTCGCTGGAGACGGCCTTTGATCTGGCCGAACAGATTCTCAAGGCGACGGCCGAGGCACATAAGCACCATGTCATTCACTGTGACATTAAACCGGAAAACGTCATCTTGTTTTCCGGCAACCGAATTCGACTCGCCGATTTCGGAATCGCCAAGGTTTCCCAGAAGACCGTAAAGGGCGGCGGAACGGGTACCGTCGGTTATATGGCACCCGAGCAGGCGATGGGTAAACCATCCTTTCGTTCAGACGTGTTCTCGATCGGTCTGATTCTTTGGCGTCTGCTCTCGGGCGAATGGCCTGAATGGCCGTTTGAGTGGCCCGCGAAAGGGTATCCGAAACTTCGCGGCCGAATTCATCCGGACTTTATTGACCTGATGCGCCGTGCCATCGAAGTCAATCCTCGGCATCGGTACCGGGATGCCCAGCAAATGCTGGCCGTTTTTCTGTCGCTCAAGTACCGCACGTTGCGCCACGCTAAATCGCGCCGCCGGTCTGCCGCGTGAGAATCAGTCGAACGCAACGGTGAACATCATCGTGACCGCGTTTGAAAGGAATGCTGCTTTCCTTGCGGACCGATTTGCACGCTGTAGCTCAAACCATCCGGAGCGACTTTCGCCAGAATCCACTCTCCTTTGCAGTCCGCTGTTGATCCCGCATTGGCGATGAATTCCGCGGGCGCCTGCTGCGCATCGGCGAGTTCCAGATTTCGATGCAACTGGAACCACGCCTTCAAAGACTCGGCTTCGCGCAGCGTGTCCATTGTCTGTTCAGCGCCGCCCTTCGCAGGCCCATTGCACATAATTGCCACGATCGGATCAATGGCGAGGACCATCGCCGGATTGTTGCTCACAGGTAACCCGTGATGCGTCACCATGAAAAGGTCAACCTGCCCGACGGGATTGCGCGGTGTAACGAGTTCAGCCTCGATGTTCCAGGTAAGATCTCCGCACGTCAAAAATCGAAATTTACCAAATGAAAAAAGCAGGCTCAGGCTGGCAGAATTGTCTGAAGGATCTTCTGGCTGCGGCTGATGACGGCTGGCAAAAGGATTGACATCGCCCGCGTCTTTTGCCACTTCTCGCCCGGACGTCAGGACTCGGACGGTCAGTGGTGTCTGGCCGGTTTTAAGAGGCAATGTGTCTCCGACATGCAGTGCCTTTGATGCGTTCTGTGCAGCAGCTCGGTAGTTGGCGATGCGTTCGTGATAGCCAGGATCCTCAGCCAGATCATCCGGTATACCACGATCCCAGAACGTCCCGATCCCGAATTTCGCGGCCAGCGCCGCATGATTCCCGTAGTGATCCAGATGCCAGTGGCTGACAACGGCGTGGTCAATTCGCCTGAGTCCGGCGACATCCTGCGCGACGTGGATGATCCGATTGAGATCTCTGCCCTGATTGTCGGGATACCCGGAATCAATGAGGACTGATTCACCAGCGGGCGTCACGATCAATGTCGCGGCACCGCCTTCAACATCGATGAAGTAAAAATCAAGACAATTATCAAGAGGATCTGCCGACGCGATCGACGGAAGCCACAACAATTTCAGCAACAGCAGGGATGCAGTGAACAGACGCACGCGAAGTCTCCCGTATTTATAGTTGAAGCCCCTCCGACCCACTCACCAGCGGCTCTCGGTTCTTATCAGCGTCAGCAGTAAAAACAGGGCTGGCACAATTTCGAAGGCCTGTCTTGGAATACCATACTACTGTTGGTGCAGAATATCGCGGTCTGACTACCGGAATTTTGTGAAAATGATGGCGAACGCAGGCGATGGACGCCACAGTCAACAAACGTTGCGACTCAAAAACAGACCTGCGTTCACTCGCGTGCGGGCACGCCGCTGAGGTACAGTCTGATCAGGAATGTGGCGATCCGGTAAATGCTGCGTATCAACTGCAGCAGCAGACTGCAGGACTGCTCATCAGGCAATGTTTCAAGGCGAGGAATGATGACGATTCGAATGAAATGTCTTCTGGGGCTGGGGCTGGGGCTGTTTTCGGGATTTGTACAAACATCGCGTCTGGACGCGGCTGACGTGCTGTTGGAAACTGAGCCGGCGTCAAAGTTGCTGCTGGATGATTATTGGATCGAATCCCAGGCGAATGTTCGCCGAGTGTTGCATCAGCCGGAAAAGCATTCTGACAACCCGCTGATTCGTGGTGACGATGCCTGGGCAGCGAATCCGTATTGTTATGGTACCGCCATTTACGATCCGGCAACGTCCGGCTTTCAGTTGTGGTACCAGAGCTACAATCACGGGCTGCCACTGGCAGACCGAACGCCCATTCTGTTTGCAACCAGCGTCGATGGAATTGCGTGGGATCGACCTGCGCTGGGGCTTGTCGATTTCGACGGCTCACGACAGAACAATATTCTGATGAGCCACTACGGATATCACGATCTGTATTCTCCGAGCGTGGTGAGAGACGATCGTGACCTCGACGCTCAGCGACGCTACAAGATGATCTGGTGGGACTTTCCCAAAGGCAAACAGGGATATCGCGACGATGGCATGTGCGTCGCGTTTTCGCCGGACGGAATCCATTGGAACAAGTACGCGGGCAACCCGGTACTGGCGGCCAAAAAGCAGGAACGATCCATCAGCGATGTGGTGTCGGTGATGTACGACAGTCGCCGCGAAAAGTTTGTCGTCTACTCCAAGGGCTGGGCCGATCCCTGGCCCTCTCACCGTCAGATTGTGCGAACAGAAAGCAGCGACTTTGTGAACTGGTCAGAACCGGAAGTTGTGCTGCGGCATGCCTTCGACCAGCACGATCCTCAGTCTTATGGTATGGTGGTGACACAGTATGAAAGTGCGTATATCGGTCTGTTGTGTTCGTATAAGAAACCTGGCGATGAAACGATCGACATTCAGCTCACCGTGAGCCATGACAATCTGCACTGGGATCGCGTGGCCGATCAAAAAACCTTCCTGCCATTGGGCTCGCCCGGCACCTGGGACGACGGCATGCTGTTCTGCGCACCGCTCATTGCGGTTCAGAACAAAGTGCTGATCTACTATGGTGGCTGGGACGGAGCGCACAATTCGTCACAACGCAGCAGTGGTATCGG
>JAGQQS010000756.1 GCA_020426105.1 Planctomycetaceae bacterium | reverse complement strand
TCTAATGACTTACATCTGCGAGATCCGAACCGGACGATCTTGACCCAATTTCGCTGCCCGCCGTATAGTTCATCCCGAATGCACTCCCCCCTTCAATCGCAAAGCCATGACGGCCATGGGAACTGGGCGGGGTCTGCACGTCCATTCGTATCGTCACTGCTCAGTGCTCACCTGTTATCCTGTCGTTCGGTTCCAATCCTTCGTCTGAAATTCCTCTCTTCTCTGTCTCATTCCGGAATGCCGGATCTGTTAATCCGGTCTGCACGGATCCCCTCGTCTGCTTTCCTGAGCCCACCGTCTTGAATGCGACATTAACGGCGACTGAATGATTCATCGCTCCGTTCTGTCTGTCATCGCCACGATTCTCGCGACAACGATAACGATGTTGTTCGCGAACGGTGGCGGTGCGTACGGACAAAATGTTGGAGTAGATGAGTCATCGCTTGAACTTGTCACGGACGATGTTCAAAAGCCGATTTTGTTGAGCGGCGACTTCGAAGAAACATATGCCTCAGACGACGGACAAGTACATTTGGTCATTGGTCATGCGACGTTGACCCAGGGCACTTTCCGTATGACCGGCCAAAAGCTGGCCGTGTTCGTCGCCCGTAACGAATCCGGATTTGACGTCCGGATCTATGGCGAAAACGTTGCTGTCGATTCCCATAATGAACATCGGGACCTGGCATTTAAAGTCGTGCGGCTGGAATCACTTTCTGCTCCGGAATTCCGGATTGAGCAGTCGATACCGGGCAGTAAAGATAATCCGCTGCTTCGCAGGGCTGTGAATCGTCTGTATCCCGGCGAAGGCGGTGAAGTTTCCACCGTGAGTCTGCAAGTTCCTCAGGATTCGTTTTCGCTTCCCGTGGCTCCCACACAATCGACAGAGAGTGGAGCAACGAGGCGCGTGCAGATCCGGCCGCGATCGAGTGATCCGTTGCGATTTGAATCGTTCGAGTCGCGTGACACGGTGCCAGCCGAACAGGTAAACGTGATTACGGGCGGTGTCAACGTACTTGTCGAAGGCGTCTATGCGCCATTTGGAGGAGAAGAGGTTTCACTCGGCGTCATCGATATTAAGGCTGATAAAGTTGTTGTGTGGACTGACACGGAGGACGGCCTAGCCTGGGAAGCCGGGGCACGAGTGGTCCAGCCCGGTGAAGCGAAACTGCAGATTTACATGGAAGGAAATATCGTCATTCGCCAGAAGCAGAACGTGATCGAGGCTACGCATGCCTTCTTCGACGCGAATTCTGATCGTGCTTTGATGCTGAACGCCGAACTTCGAGCCTTCCTGCCCACGACGCAGGGTGATTTTCGTATCCGAGCGAAGCGGATGAGAATGCAGAGTCAGGAAAAGTTCCACGCGCAGGATGCATGGGCGACAACCAGTCCCTATGGCAAACCAGGATA
>JAGQQS010000755.1 GCA_020426105.1 Planctomycetaceae bacterium | reverse complement strand
GGCATTGTATATTTCTGTCCGATCCACGATGAAGACGGCACGCTGTTCCCAACCGGCATCGTTTGTCTGATCACTGTCACCATCCAGATCCAGACCCATGCGGCCGCCAACCTGAATCAACCCACTCGCGTGTTCGGACGCTTCAAAGTAGGCCGCTGTCCCGTAGATGATGAACGTGTTGCTCACAGTCGTCGTGTTGTTGATAATCTTGGACAAGACCTGATGATGCTCTACAGCGGAGGCGGTTGGGGCACCAGCGTTTGACATATGGTACGCTCGATCGCCGACTTCCAGCCAGTGTCTGTTGGTGGCCGGGTTCGGAACAGTTGCTTCATTATTATACGAAGAACCCGCTGCCTCACCGGCAACGTTTGCGCGGAAACCTGGCAACAGGGCCTGCTTATCAAGTGAAGAGCGTCGGAGTAATGTGCCTTCAAGCCCATTATCGTCCCCAACAGCCCCGCTCACTTTATCGGGGCGATAATTGAGCGCATGAAATGGACGACTGTTCGGTGTTCCCGGAATCCAGTGATTCAATTCATTTTCATCACCGCTCGAAGGATTTGCGGGTGTCGGATCGAATCGCGACAGGACGTTTCCGTCACGTTCATTAATAAACTCCAGCCAGCGATCTCGTACGCCGCCAGAATTGATAGTATCAACGCCTTCTGCGGCTGCTGCGGTTGCCACAGTGAATGGACCGTCCTCATCGCCATTGGCGTTCACATCCACGGCGGGCAGGGTATTCAACAATTCGGTGTCATCCAGCAACCCCGCATAAACTTCTCGATGACGAATGGTATTGGGATTAAGTTTTCCGGGGAGTCGTTTGATTGACACGTAATTGCCAAGCATTCGATTCACACGAGACGGTACTTCAACAAACTGCAACAATCGGTACCAACGATTGTCGATTGCAGTTGCGGAGTCTGATGCATCTGGTGTCAGGTCGGGCCAAAGAAACATACTGGCACCATTCGCGGCGTTCAGCGGCAGTGGTGGCACTCCAAGCTGCTGATACGCAGGCAGTTTTGAAAAGGCCAGTTTCTGGGTTGTCAGATTTGGCGGAAACAGCGGCAGGCTCAATAATTCTCCGACTGAAGCAAAATCGCGATCAAAGTGCGGTTGCCACACATTATTGCCGCTGGCAGGTGCATTGCTGTTTGCACCCAAGCTGTCATCGGGAGGACTTGTCGAATCGCCTTTCAATGTATTTGAACGAAACGCAATGTTTGTGGTATCTATCAGTGCATGAACCGCTCGATTGTCAGTGAGCGCTTCGCCTCGCTCGAAGCTGCGTAAATTCTTCAGATGATCCGTGTCCGCATCAGCACGAATCTCCACTGCTGTATCCATTGTATCGAGATTGAAATCGGTCATCACGACACGAACTCGATCGACTTCGACCCATGGATTTAGAGCTTCGTTTGCGATCGAAGGTAAATCCGAATTCAGACGCCGCTCCAGAACTAGGTCAAACCCCGGTGTATTCGCAGCGGAAGTCAGGACGGATTCGGAGGCGGGACCAAATCCACCTTCAAGGGTCTGTTCAGTCCCTCCCAGTGGACCTGCCGGGTCGTGTCCAAAATACTGGTCGACAGTGCTTAAAAACGGTGATGCCCCCTGATAGAACGCATTCGCTGAAGCATGAGCAATCAGATCCAGATCACATCGGGGTTGATATGCAGCGTCCGTCGTCGGGGTTGTCGTCGTCGGCATCGTCCCTGTCGCACTATTGGGGGCGATGAGTTCGTAGGTGCCGTCGAAGCTCCCGGTATATGTGTTTGCCATGGAATCAAAGGCACCCGCATCTATATACAGATCGGAACTCGTCAGCGGAAATCCAGAACGTCCCACGACATTTGTCGCTGAGACGGAGAAACGCCCGCCGCCATCGATTTGATTTCGACCAGCCGAGTCAGTGGCAAAGGCGATAAATCGTTCCGGTGGAGCAACAACCCCTTCTCGCACTGGTTGAACGGGTGCTGTGTTCGCTGGTCGATCCCTTCGAACCACTCGCCATACCGTCTTGGCAACAGTCTCCCCCGTCGTTAAGCCTGACCCCAGCGTGACCGTCCCAGGCAGCGAATTCTGGAGTTCGAAAAACAAAAAATCATTAAACTCTGTAGGAATCCCGTTGTGGGCTGCGTCGTCGAATGAAGTTGCCACATGGTCCGTCGCGAGCTTTTGCGATCGCACTGCCAGGACCTCACTGAACGCCAATGCCTGCGCCTCAACTCCATAAACCACCCCGCGATTACCCGTGTCGTCGGGATACATGCCGTTTTTCGTCAGCGTTTGCCCCGCGGGCAGGATGGGGACTTCGATCGATGCAGGATCGCTGGTGCTGGAAAATGTAAATGGATCGTCATCCAGATTCCACCCGTTACCCAGATCCTTGTCGTACTCAAACTTCGTGACGACACTGTCAGAATCCATCGCATCGACCAGATTGACCGCGAACTGGGCCATTCGTCGCAATTGGTCTTCACTATAGCGGACCGTTCCCGGGGTAGAACGATCATTGTTGCTCAGCGTATAGTCCTTAATCTGCGAGGTTCCACTGTCCCATTCCGCACCGCCGATTGTATAAAGCAATACATAAATATCGCGAGCAAGAAGCTGGCGATCCCGGCGCGCCCAAAACTCACGGTCGCCGGCAGATTGCGGGGGAAACGGTGGCAACGGTGAGCCTGCAACGACGTTAGGAACAACCGTCAGTGATGCACGCAATTGTCCGCCACTGCCATCCGATTCGGAGCCGAGGGGGTGTTCTGTCACCGGGCGAAAACGCAGTCCTGTGCGCTGCATATAATTCAAAAATTCGGGAGTTCCTTCCAGCGGCGTCTCGACTGAGCGATTGACGTCCAGAATGTGATTGACGCTTATGGGAAGCTGACCAAGCACTCCGCGCCCTTCCTGCGCCTCGGTAAACAGCAGACGGCGTATTTGAGGCCGGAATGGATCTTCCGAAGTGAAAGGGAGTACCTTGCTTCCGGTCGGGCCAAATGCTGGTGGGAACTCAGGAAAAGTGTCGCCGTCGCTGTCAGCCGACCATTCCCAGGGTCGCATGTTCAAATCGTGCTGGAGGGAATAATAGCGGAAAGAACTGGACAGCGTCGTAAACAACGAGCTGCGATCGGAGCTGTCTGCAAACGTCACGGGTGCCGTGTTTTCGAGACGATTGCTCAGACCCTCAGCGCTATTCTGATCGGTTGCTGTCAGATGTGCACTGACCAGGTCCGCCACGCCGTACAGTTGATCTGCCGGCCGAAGCGCGTGGTCGTGATCCATAATTGTTTCGTACGGATCTTCATAATTCATATCGTAGAAGGGGTTTGCTACGTTGCTGTACGCAACAAGATTATCGCCAGGTGCTGTCGGGTTGCCGATCGCTCCGTCTTGTCCGCCTAAATACTGA
>JAGQQS010000754.1:1156-5026 GCA_020426105.1 Planctomycetaceae bacterium | reverse complement strand
GAGATCACGATGTGGCCTTGCTCGCGAAAAATTGCTCGCCATTCATGAGGCATCCAGGATTCAGACGATGCCGGAACAAAGACGACCCGTCGACCGGGGCAATCTGTAAGGGAATCGGCCTGACGAAATACGGGGATACTGCCGGAGAGCAAGAGTAATCGAGGATGCCAGGCGCAGGCCACCGCATTCAGCAGGCTGGCTGCCTCGTCTTCCGGCAGGTCGGTAGGCAGGTCTTCGATTGAGTGGCCTGAAATCAACACGCTGATTTCGGAGAAAATCTGGACGGCAGACATGTACGGGGAGTTCGAGGGTAAAGGAGTTGTTTGGAAGAAACAAAGCCCGCATGACACGCACCACACGGCGAAACGGCGAATATTCGGATTATTCTCGTCGTAACTGACGGAATTTCCGAGTTTTGCGGAACTTCAAAATGATAAAACTCGTCAGACCTATTGAAACCATTGAAAAGCAGTCCCATCAACCATCCAGAGAACCTGGAAAACATGGCCGTCAGGCAGTGCTAAGAAGCATTTTTCGAAGTTAAAAATGGGCTGCTATTTCAATTTCGGATGTCGTGAGACTTCCGAAGCGGAGTGTGGAATCAGAATTGTCATAAATTGTGCTACGGATAATGCTTCACAGTGTTGGCGATCACGGTTGGGATCGTAGCAGAATTCGTCGGGACTTTGGCTTGCCAGGCGACTTGGGTCGCATTGAGGCAGCTGCGGGCGGAAAATCGGTGTGGTGTCAGTCGAGTTCATGAGTAAGCAGCGTTACTGGAGCAGTTTGCAGCAATCCTGATTTTTATTGTGTTTTCGTCGAATTCTCGATGATCTCAGTCAGTGAAAATCCGATTGAAGCGGTCGTTTCCTTAAATTGCGGCAGTTTGGTGTTTCGAAATCAGTTGACGGGGCTGCAAACTGCCTGCTACGGTTGCCAGTAGAATACTTTTGTCCGTTATATGTTAAGGTTAAATCGAGGCGAGTCATGGCGGAACCAGTGAGTGCTTGGGGCATTGATATTGGCCAGTCCGGGCTGAAAGCGATGAAACTTCGCGTCTCTGAAAGCGGAGATCGCGTCATTGCGTCGGCATTTGACTACATCCCGCACTCCAAGATTCTCAGTCAGCCGGACGCGATTCCTGAAGAACTCATCCGGGAGTCGATGAAGACGTTCCTCGGACGAAATAAACTGGATGATGCGTTGCTGGCCATCAGTGTTCCCGGTCAAAGTTCATTGGCGAAGTTTATTAAATTGCCGCCGGTGGAATCCAGCAAAGTTGCGGAGATCGTGAAATACGAAGCCCGGCAGCAAATCCCGTTTGATTTGAATGACGTGATCTGGGATTACCAGCCGATCGGCGGCGGGGTTGAAGAAGGCGGTTTCATGCTCGAGGCGGAAGTCGGCCTCTTTGCTATGAAACGTGAGCTGGTGTATGACGCGCTGAAGCCGTTCATCAACAACAGCAAAGAGGTCGAGATTGTGCAGATTGCGCCATTGGCGCTGTACAACTATCTGTCCTATGACGTGCTGGGGTTCCGCAAGACCGCCGAAACGCCTGAGCCGCCGGCGGCAGAAGACTACTATGTCATTCTGGACATGGGAGCTGACAACACGACGCTTCTGGTTTCCAACGGACGCAATATTTGGATTCGCAATGTTCCGATTGGCGGCAACCATTTTACTCGAGCACTAACGCGTGAGATGAAGTTGACGTTTGCCAAAGCGGAACATTTGAAGTGCAATGCCACCAAGGCTCCGGATCCCAAGGCTGTCTTCCAGGCGATGCGGCCCGTGTTTAACGATTATGTATCGGAGATTCAGCGGTCGATTGGTTACTTTGGCAGTGTGAACCGTTCGGCAAAAATTCGCAAAGTGATTGGCGTTGGCAATGGTTTTCGCCTTGCCGGATTGCAGAAATTCCTGCAGCAGAATCTGCAGTATGAAGTGGAACGGCTGGAGAGCTTCGAAGGGGTCACCGGCGATTCAGTGCTGACCGACCCGCTGTTTATTGACAATATGATGACGTTTGCGGTGCCGTATGGACTGGCTCTGCAGGCGATTGGCAAGACGCGAATTCGCACGACGTTGTTGCCGCCTGAAATTGCCATGGATCGCAAGATTCGCAGCAAGAAACCCTGGGCGATCGCGGCGGCCGCAGGGTTGCTGTTAGCCATGGGAATCAGCACAGTTGCCAGTGCAATTGTGCTCAATTCCTACAGCGAAACGAAATGGACCGACCAGCAAAAATTTGTGGATGCGGTGCAAGGTGAAATTGCGGCCCAAAAGACGGCGTTTGGTGCGACCGAAGCAGAACACAAAAAAATCATCGAACAGATTGACAGGCTGGTTGCCCCGTTGGAAAAACGGGCTATCTGGATGGAGTTGTTTAAGGCGGTTAACGAATGTATGCCTCGCGACGAAGGAAATCAACTCGATGAGTCTGATATCACCCTGCAGAACAAGGTTCGTATTCAGTCATTTACGACAATGAAGGTCGCTGACGTCGGAGCGTGGCACAAGGCGTTCGAAACCGCAAAACGTCTGGAAGATTTCGATCCCCGTGACCGTACTCCACCGACAGTCAAGGAGGGGTATATCGTGACGCTGACGGGATTTCATCTGCACAACAATGAGAAGGCTGAGTTCGCAATGCGGGAGCGGCTGTATCTCGAGAATACCCTCGTAAAAAATCTTCGCCAGTGGGAGTTGACATCCGGTGGTGTCACAATCCCGGTTGGCAAGATTGGTATTTCACATCCGATTCTGGCGTTTTCGATTACAAATGAGATTCCCTATGACCCGAATGCCCGGGCGGGCGGCTCGATGACGGGTGGTCCTCGCGGAGGCGGAGGTTACGGCATGGGCTTCGGCAACAGGCAGGCCGCTACCGGGGGAGATGGACCGGCACAAATGGGTGCCACACTGGGCATGGCAATGGGGTTCGGAAATCGGGGCATGGGACCCGGAATGGGTGGTTCCGGCAACGCACCGGGGGGCGGCATGGGAGTCGGACTGGGACGTCGCCGCGACCGAGACATTGATGACGAAGATGGCGGTGGCAACGGCTATCCGGGGATCCCGGGCACGCCAGGCGTGGGGCAGGGAATGCAACCGCTGCTGCAGGAAAAAGAACTAAAAGAAATTGAAATCATCGATCGCACGGATTTTGTCGTGCAGTTCATTTGGGTCCCAACCCTTGAAAAAGCGCGGGATGAAAAGGATCCTCGTCCGCTGGTGACGAGTGCCGCCGAAGTGAAAAAGTAGTGTTCTCGGCGTGAGTCTTTTCGTTTGTTTAGAAGTATCACCAGGCGTTGCGGTCAACGTTGTTTCAGTCAATTGGAATAGATGTACCCGGAGAGGTTGAGTCATGGATAAGCTAAGGCCAATTTTGAAGCAGCGATACTGGATTTGCTTTGGGCTGGCGTTGATCATGGTGCTTGTCGGCTGGTGGAATGCCAGTGGAAATCTGGCGGCAAAGACGGAGGAGCGGCAAAAGTCTGTCGAAGGTTCGTTTGAAAAAGCGAAGCAAGGGGTCAGTGACCCGAATGCAGACTGGGTGCAAGCCGGAAAAAACGAAAACGAGCAGGATTTGGAGGCGTACAAAACGGCATCATTGCAGCTGTGGAAGCGGCAGCAGGGGGCTCGTGACTGGCCAGAACAAATCCGCAGCGAAATGAAGAGCATCAAGTACTTCGGCGAAGTCGACTCCAGAGAAACGCGTGAGCGCTGGGTTTCGATCTATGCAGATCAGATTGAAAATCTGCTCAGCATTGTACAACCCTTCGACAATACCAACGGTGAAGGTCTGGTGGTCGTGGATGACAGCCGGATCACACGTCAGGCATACGACAAATGGAAGGTGAACCC
>JAGQQS010000754.1:0-1100 GCA_020426105.1 Planctomycetaceae bacterium | reverse complement strand
TCAATCGCACGAACGAATGATTCTGCAACTCGCATCACCGAGTCGCAGGTTCGGGAAATCAAACGTCTGCATCTTCGGGGCGGAGATCGCAACACAAAGCCTCCTGCTCCTTCGGGACAGGGTGGAGGCGTCATGGGTGGAAATGCCATGATGTCAGGAAATGGTGTGCGAAACGTTGATGACGATGATGATCGAGGACGCGGCGGGATGGGCGGCATGTCCATGGGGCCAGCGATGGCCGGCATCGCGGGAAGTTCGCATCCCGGATCGCCCTTCACCGGCGGTAGCAGAGGCGACATTCTTGCCGAAGAATTTGGCGGTACTGGCGGCGCAGGGGGATTCGGCGCTATGACCGGCTCCGGCAATGGTGTCCGCAACGTCGATGACGACGACAGAGGCGGTCGAATGTCCGGGGCAGCAGCTCCAAAACCCGAGGTTCGGTATGTCGATGGTGCCGACAAAGATATTGGGTACAAGACTCGTGGTTTCCTGCTGGATGTTGTGATTCGCGATGAACGCCTGCCCGACCTTCTGGCAAAGTTGACCAATTCTGATTTTCCGGTTGAAATTGTGCGTGTTGAGATCACTCCACGTTCTGCCGGAGGCTCACCCATGCAGGGGGGCGGCAATATGATGTCGAATGTGGATGATGATGGTGGTGGAGGGCTTGGTGCCGCGTTTGGAAACGGAGCGGGCATGCAGGCGGCCTTCGGGCGCGGGGCTTTCCCGACAGGTGGCGGACTTCTGAGTGGCGGGGGAGGCGGCCGTCGACGTGGTAGAGATCGAGATGACTCCGACAGCGGTTCCAGATTTCGAGGAGGCCAGCCGGGCGGTTTGCTTTCAGGGATGGAAGCTGCCAAGGCCGCTGAAGCGTTGAATGCTGCGATGTCTGATCCGCTCCTGATCGAAGTTCACATTGGCGGGCTGTTGACTTTATACATGACGCCGGAAGAATCAGAGATGCAGGCCAAGACGGAGGAATCCGCTGCGAAAGAAGAGGCGGCGGCGGCACCAACTGCCAACGACGCCATTCCTGAAACAACTCCCGAAGATGCTGCTGGCGTTTCGCCGGCGACAGAGACGCCAGCATCAGAGACGCC
>JAGQQS010000753.1 GCA_020426105.1 Planctomycetaceae bacterium | reverse complement strand
GTTCATACACGACCTGCCGACATAAAGGCGGACATCTTCCACGATGCATTCCTCAATCTAGACGACACACAAATGATGGAGTTTGTCCAGGACTTGGTTGAGGAAGAACGCTCTACCAAGAATCCTAAGTCGGTGTCACCTAGGGACGTCTACTTCCGCAGGCAGTTAGCGGCTTCCAACGGAGTTGCTTGCTTCTCGGAGCTGCCGAAACATTTGCTTATATGGAGTCATTACGCGGACAGCCACAGGGGGTTTTGTCTTGAGTTCGCAACGAACTACCCGCCGTTTGACGGGCATCTCTTTCGGGTAAGCTACGAAGCCAAAATGCCGACCGTTTCACCGAGCGAGAGAGACTTTGGAGACATTTTCGAACTTCGCCGATTTCTGCTGACTAAAGCTCGCGAGTGGCGATACGAGAAGGAATGGAGGATTGTGTCAGAGCTGTCCGACACAACGATTGACTATCCACCGGCCGCTCTAAAAAGAATTTTTGTCGGGGCGAAAGCAACCACCCGTACAATGAATACCTTGCGTCGTTCGGTTGAGGGCAGGCCGGTCGAAATCGTAAAGTTGAAGCTCTCTGATAACAGATTTCGGCTGGAGGAAGTGCCAGCGTGAGCGCGGGGGCGACCAACCCGCAACGAATTGGGCTAGCTGTCAGCAAATGAAGATTGGTATCCGGCACCCTTCAGATGTCATTGGCATCGGCACGCCATTCGAAGTTAGCACCCGCCAGTGAGGCACGCGTTGAGCTGACGAAATCAAATCTGTAGTGATAAAAAACGCGGAGCCGTGCTTTGCTCGGTGTGCAACGCCCCGGCAGGTTCACCCCCGAGGCTATCTCATGCCGTTGCAATGTGACTCCTGGCTAAGCAAGGATCTCCTGTATCACCTTGCCGGCGACGTCTGTCAGGCGGTAGCTGCGGCCGTTGTGGAAGTAGGTTAAGCGTTCGTGGTCGAGACCCAGGAGGTGCAGGATGGTGGCGTGAAGATCGTTAACGCTGACTCGGTTTTCGACAGCTTCATAGCCGATTTCGTCTGTCTCGCCGTAACTGACACCGCCTTTGATACCGGCACCGGCCATCCATTGCAGAAAGCCTTTCGGGTTGTGATCGCGGCCTTTGCCGTTTTGTGAAATTGGCATGCGGCCGAATTCGCCACCCCAGATCACAAGAGTCGAATCCAGCAGTCCGCGCTCTTCCAGATCCGACAACAAGCCGGCCACCGGGACGTCCGTCGCCGCACAGTGATGCGTGTGGTTTTCTTCCAGGTCATTGTGAGCATCCCATTCGCCATCGCTGTAGACCTGCACAAACCGAACGCCGCTTTCGACAAGTCGCCTTGCCATCAGACACTTCGAACCATACGACTTTGTTCGAGAATCGTTGATGCCGTACAGATCCTGAGTTGCCTTCGTCTCGCGCGAAAGATCGACAACTTCGGTGGCTTCTTTCTGCATGCGAAACGCCAATTCAAACGACTGCATGCGGTTGGCGAATTCAGCGTCGTCTGTATGACGTCGCATGTGTTCGTCGTTCAGCTTCGCCATCAGGTCCAGTTGAGCTCTCTGATCTTCTTTGGTGATGCTGGGTTGCCGGTTAAGATTGAGAACCGGTGCGCCCTGAGACCGGAACAGTGTTCCCTGAAATGTCGAAGGCAGAAAACCAGAACCCCAATTGTGCGGACCACCTTTGGCTCCCTGAGTATTTCCCATCACGATATAGCCGGGCAGGTTTTGGTTCTCACTGCCCAGCCCATAAGTTACCCACGCTCCCGCGGTGGGAAAGCCGGGGCGAGGCAATCCGCTGTTGATTTGGTAGATGGCTGGAACGTGGTCATTCGATTCACTGAAGCACGACTTGATGAAGGCCATCTTGTCGACATGCCTGGCGACGTTGGTGTACTTGTCACAAACCCACTGTCCACATTCACCGTACTGCTTGAAGGAAAACGGCGACTTCATCAGCGGGCCAGGGTTTCCGAAGAACGCCTGAATGTCCGTCTTCCTGCCGTCTTGCTTGTCAAGCTCCGTCTTGCGATCAAACATGTCGACGGCACTGGGAGCACCTTCCATGAACAGCCAAATCACCGACTTCACCTGAGAAGGAAAGTGGCCCACACGCGGAAGCAGCGACGTCACCGGCGCGGATGCCCCGTCCGCTTGCGGTGCCGCCAGAAGGTTTTGTTCGGCCATCAGGCTGGCAAGTCCAAGCATGCCCGCGCCAGCGCCAGCGCGGCTAAGCCATTCTCGACGACTGAGCATGCTGGCGATGCGACCGCAGGGAAACAGCTGTGAATTATTTGTCATGTCTGCAATCCTCTTTGTTTAATTAGCCGCAGGGCGTTAGCCCCGGTTCCTGAATGAACCGATTGTGCCGTCGAAAAACCGCGGCTAACGCCGTGCGGCTGATTCCATCATGTCGCGATCTTTCCGGTCCTGGACTTCTCCAGCATGCAGAACGACCTGATCCAGATCTTCCACCGTATTGACGCACTGATAGTGGCCGCCGACTGTCCAGACGGGACGGTCCGCGAACAATGGCCAACGCTCTCGAACCACTCTTGTGCAATTCGCTTTGATTTGGTCTCTCACCTTTGCTCCATCGTAACCAGATGCCGTCACAACAACATGGACATGATTGGTTCGAGAATTTGCCTTCCAGAGTTGCCAGCCACGAAATTCACACAAGCGTTTGATCTCTTTCTCGACAGCTATGCGTTGTTCGTCGTCAAGAAGAATTACCTCATGCTTCAGTCGATCGCGATGCCATTGTTCCAGCAGCGGTTGAGGAGCCCGAGCACCTTTGTTCCTCGATCGCCACCAACGAGCATCACCCTGCAAGAAGGTTCCGTAAACCGTAAAAGTAATAAAGTAGGCCAGTGGTGCATCATTCATGTATAAGGCCTCTGGAAATCAGCCGCGGGGCGTTAGCCCCGGTTTGTTTGTGGATGTTATGGTCAGGAACCGCGGCTAACGCCGTGCGGCTGATCGTTATTGAGCCTCACATCAGTCGAGGTAGATGAATTCGTTGAGTCCGAACAGCGACTGACAAAAGTCGGTCAGCGCTGCGATGCGTGCATCCTGTTCTGATCGGTCGGTCCTGGCTTTGGTTTGAGCCTCAATAAATTGGACACAGGTTTCTATTTCGCTGCTGGTCGGCAGCCGAGCGAACGAAGCTTCAAAAGCCTGTTCGATGATTGGCTGAAGTTCGGAGTTTGCCGCAGCCGCGTCTCCGCTTTGCTTTTGAATCAGCACCCTCGCAAAGTCGCTCGCCACTGATCGAACAAAACGATCGTTCAGAATCACCATGGCCTGCGGTGCTACGGTTGTGTTTTGCCGAACAGCACACGCGGTCATCAGATCCGGGCGATCAAACGCCTGGAACATGGGATAAGGAATCAGTCGCTTGTGGAACATATACACGCTGCGTCGACGGTTGGCCGCGTCGTCCTTCGCGTCTTTTGGGTATCGCTCGCCTTTGATGTTTCTGGCAAGATTGGCTTCTGGGGGAATATACGGCTTGAATCCGGGGCCACCCGCTTCAAGATTGAGCGTTTCACTGACGGCCAGCATTGCGTCACGCAGCACTTCGACTTCCAGACGCTGCGGCGTCATTCGCCACAACAGGCTGTTGGCGGGATCAACCGTTAAGCCCTGTTCGTTTGAGGCATCTCGCGTGCTGGCCTGCTGCCACACGGCGCTGTTGAGGATCTTTCGGTGCAGCGACTTGATATTCCAGCCGCCGGCAACGAACTCATTGGTCAGGTATTCGAGCAATTCCGGGTGAGAAGGCCGATCGCCCTGAACGCCAAAGTCGCTGGTGGTGCCGACGATGCCTTTGCCGAAATGATGGTGCCAAACGCGATTCACGATCACTCGAGCCAGCAACGCTCCGCCGCCGTGCTGCACGTCTGTCATCCAGTCGGCCAGCGCGCGGCGCTGCAGCGTGCTTTTCGCTTCGCCAAGTTCGGCATAGGCTTGCTTCGCCTTCTGCCAGTAATCATCGGCCGTAGCGGCGGATGACAGCATCGCGGGAAAGCCGATGTCGACTTCGATTTCGCGATAGTAAAAATCGCTGCGGCGAAATAACCAGGTGGTTCGACGCTGGTTGTCAAAGTCTCGAAAGAAGAAGGCGTCCTTTCCGTGCGGTAACTTCGCGGTCACGCGGTCACCACTGTGAAAGACACCCAACAATTGGTAATACTCTTGCGCCGAAAACGCGTCGTACTTGTGATCGTGGCAGCGGGCACAGGCGACGGTCAGTCCCATCAGCCCGCGGAACACCACGT
>JAGQQS010000752.1 GCA_020426105.1 Planctomycetaceae bacterium | reverse complement strand
AAAGGTTTATGCTCATCCCGCCGGAATGCAGGCCATGATGAGTGGCTGGCTGGTGCCGGAAACGGAGCCGGATAAAGAGGTCGTGGACTGGGATATGTATCTGGGCCCCGCGGCATGGCGTCCGTTCAACGCAAAATTGCTCGACGGGTTCAACTTTGAAAAAGGGGGAGGACTCGTGGGTGGCGGTGTCCTTGAATGGGGCTCGCACTGTGTGGATCTTTGTCAATGGGCCGTCGGTGACTGCCCGCCTCCCGTTGAATACAACGCACCGCAGGACGGCGAACTGGTGGCCCGGTACGAAAACGGCACTGAACTGATCTTTCGGGAGAAAGGCTGGATCCCCCTGGGATCCTGCCCCGTGCGGTTTGAAGGTGAAACCGGCTGGGTCGAAGCAGGCGATAGCGGCAAACTGGTTCTCAGCTCACCCGAACTGCTCGCAGGGCGAACCGTGGACGAAATCGGCGGTTATCCGGCAACATATCATGTACGCGATTTTCTGGATTGTGTTAAAACACGCAGCAAACCAAAAGGCAATGCCGAGGCTGCCTGCAATGCCCATATTGCATGCCATGCTGCCAATGTGGCTCTGCATCTTGGCCGTCAGGTCCGGTATGACAATACAACGCATGAGTTTATCGACGACGAACAGGCCAATCGACTCCGGTCGGAAGCTCTCCGCGAGCCATGGAGGATTTAGCGATCCAGGCTGGCTGCTGCTTTTGACAATGCACCACGCTGCGTTGTTAAACGTCTGTCACTGATTTCGATCGATTATTGATCTGCTCCCCCCACCACAATCCGGATTCAATAACATGATTACGACTCAGACTTGTGTTCGCCTGCCTGCAATACTGACGCTGATTCTGCTGATCACGTCCCCGAACTCTCCCGCATTCGCCGCGCCGGAAGTGTCTGCGGAAAAAGAACGGGAATTCCTGGCGGTCCTTCGATCGGATGCGCCTTCGGCAGACAAGGCCATCGCCTGCAAGAATCTGGCGATTTATGGTTCGAGCGCTGCCGTCGCAGATCTTGCCGGGCTTTTGCCCGACGCTCAACTATCGTCATGGGCGCGGATCGCGCTGGAAGCGATTCCGGGAGATGAGTCCGCAGCGGCTTTGCAGGCAGCCATGGATAAACTGGACGGCAAGCTGCTGGTGGGTGTGATCAATTCCATCGGTGTGCGACGTGATGTCGCGGCGGTGGATGCCTTGATTCCACGATTGGAGACCGCAGACGCAGACATCGCGGCGGCCGCAGCCGTGGCTCTGGGACGTATTGGCAGTCAGTCGGCGTCCGACGCACTTCGCAGTTCTCTGGCAAAGGCACCGGCCAACGTTCGGAGCGCGATTGCTGAGGGCTGTGTTCTCGTCGCAGAGCGCATGATTTCTGACGGCAATACTTCTGAAGCAGCAGCCGTGTACGACGAAGTGCGGAACGCCGACGTGCCTCTGCAGCGAATTGTGGAAGCAACGCGCGGTGCCATTCTGGCGCGAGGACCGGAAGGAATCCCCTTACTGATGGAACAATTCCAATCAGCACAGAAGCCATTGTTTCAACTCGCACTGACGACGGCGCGCGAGTTTCCGGGCAGCGAACTGGATCAGGCACTGGCGGCCGAATTGAATCGCGCCGCTCCGGACAGAGCCGCGTTGATCCTTCAGGCGATGGCCGATCGCCCGGAAACAGTCATCCTTGCCGCTGTCCTGAAAGCTGCCGAAGAAGGTCCGACCGAAGTGCGTCTGTCAGCCATCCACGCACTTGCCCGGGTGGGGGACCTGTCGTGTCTCGATTCCCTCTTGAAGATCGCCATCGATCCTGATTCAGAGCTCGGTTCGGCAGCCAATGAGACACTTACCGAAATTCCGGGCGAGAACATTGATAAGCAGGTTGTGGCGCTGTTGCAGAACGCCACAGGAAAGATGTATCCGTTGCTGCTGGAACTTGTCGGGAAACGACGAATTGATGCCGTGCCTGACCTGCTCAAGGCCATCAATCACTCCGACAAAGACGTCCGTTCGGCAGCCTTGATTTCGCTTGGGGAAACAGTACGCCTGCAGCGACTGTCAGTCCTGATCTCACAGGTGCTGAATCCGCGATATCGCGAAGACGTTCCGATCGCCACCAGGGCATTGAAAGCTGCTAGTGTTCGAATGCCCGATCGCGAAGACTGCGCGTCGCAACTGGCCGCTGCGATCGATCAAACGAAATCGATTCCGACAAAAATCTCCCTGCTGGAGATCCTGGGAGCTATGGGCGGGACCAGAGCCCTGGTGGCGATGGAGGCCGCTGCCAAAAGTAACGATCCACAACTGCAGGACATCAGCAGTCGATTGCTGGGCGAATGGATGACGGATGACGCGGCGCCTGTGTTGCTCAATCTCGCGAAGATGCCGAATAATCCATACAACATCAGAGCTCTGCGGGGCTATATCCGCATCGCTCGACAGTTCGTTCTGCCTGAAGAACAGCGAGTGAAAATGTGTCAAACAGCGTTTGATGCGGCAAATCAGGCCGCCGAAAAGAAGCTCGTCATGGATGTCCTGAAACGTTATCCCGGCAAGGACACACTGAAACAAGCCATCAGTGCGATGCAGGTGCCTGAGATTAAGGAGGAAGCCACGCAGGCGACGCTCGTGATCGCCCAAAAACTTGGCAATAAGGGCGTTGATGTCAAAGAGTTACTGGCAGGCGCTGGTCTGGATAAAGTGAAACTGGAAATTATTAAAGCAGAATACGGCACTGGTTCTACCCAAAAAGATGTCACCGAACTGCTGCAGCAGCAGATAGGGGAGTTGCCGCTGATTACCCTGACTTCGGCAAGCTACAATGCAAACTTCGGAGGTGATCCGTCGCCGGGACAAAAGAAACAACTGAAGGTGAAATACCGGATCAACGGCAAGACTGGTGAAACATCATTCCCTGAAGATGCCTTGATCATCTTTCCCATGCCGAAATAGCCGCCTAACGTTTCCGCCGCCGATCGCGTCCTTT
>JAGQQS010000751.1 GCA_020426105.1 Planctomycetaceae bacterium | reverse complement strand
CCGAATGCCACAATGACAAGATCCGGTTTCGACTCAACCACCTTGTCGATCGAATTCAGCACCCAGGCAGTGTCCGTTCCACTGATCGACGGATTGTCAATGGTAACACTGCTCTGAAACTGCTCTGCCAGATTTCGGCGGAGCAGTTCGGGAAAGGATGGCTGAAACGGAGGTCCTTCCGCCCAGCCAGAAGCGTTACAGCCAGCCGAAATGCTGTCGCCCGTAACGACAATTTTGACCGGCTTTTTATTGAGCAGCTTATCGATCGTGCGCGGCAAAGAATTGCGATTGAATTGAGGCACAGGAGCAGTCCACAGATCAGGAGCGTGCGTATAGGTAACGCAGGTCTGCATCTCCGCGTATTCCAGCCGTGAACCAAAGAAGATCTCGCCATTACCGTCGCGGTGCGTCAGTTCATATTTCTGCGATTTTTGGGGGCGTCGCAATTCCTGAGTCGATCGGGACGGGATGCGCGTACCTGCCGGAAGTGTGATTTCTCGTGAGTCACGCTTCCAGATGAAGTCGCGTCCTTCTTCATAGTGGATCGTACCGGTTGAATCCTGAACAATCGGCAGTTCAAGGATCGGGAACAAAACGGACGCATGACTTTCGCCGGTAACATCGTCTCTAATAAACAGCACAGATTCGCCGTGCATCACTGTTCCCTGCCAGAACGGACGCAGTAAATCGGCTCTGTATTTCCACTCAGACACTGCCGGTTCCGCTGCAGGGATCGCGCTGAGGCACAAGACTTCTGCGAAGAAAACGCAGATAGCCTGACAAACACAGCAACGAACAGATCGACGATACATTGGAATTCCTGCGTTCGGGGCGACACTGTACTTCAGCCGAACAATTCGACTAAAGGCTGACCACCGTCCATAATCGAAACGGGACGGCCAAACGCATCGTGTATACGATCTTCCGGTGCGATCCCCAGCGCATGGAAAACGGTGGCCGAAAGCGTCTCCGGACTGACCGGGTGATCAGCCGGCCAGGCGGCATCTTTATCGGAATTGCCGTAGGTGATGCCGCCACGGATCCCCGCCCCGGCCAGAACCGCGGGAAAGCAATGACTCCAGTGACCACGCCCCCATTGCGCGTTCGCGCCATGTGGCGTGCGTCCCATTTCTCCCACGCAAACGACCAGTGTTTCGTCGAGCAATCCTCGCTCGCTCATGTCCGTCAGCAAAGCTGAAAGCGTCTGATCGAGTCCGGGCAGCAGATGCTTACCCACATCATGCGAACCGATGTGGCTGTCCCAGCTGTATCCGTCGGGACAATCCCACAAAACGGTGACAAATCGGGCGCCTGCTTCCAGCATCCGACGGCCCATCAATGCGGACTGACCAAACAGATGACGTCCGTAACGGTCACGAAGCTCCGGTGACTCACGCCGAATATCGAATGCGGCACGCATCTTCTCGGACGTCACCAGATCGACGGCTCTTGCGCGAACGCGATCAAATTCCTGAATGGTCCGGGAACGGTCCATTTGCCGGCGTGCTGCATCAAATTGTTCGAGCAGGCTTACGCGGCGAGACGTGCGGTCAACCGACAAATCCGTTTGCGCGTCGAGTCCCTGAATTCGAAAGTCAAGTTCCGCATCGACGCAGTCGCGGAAGTACGGATTGTCGTCTTTATCACGGCGGTCGATCTTTGTGGCCAGAGGGTTGAATGAACGACCGAGCCAACCGGCATATTGTCCGGATCTGTCATAGCCCTGAATGTG
>JAGQQS010000750.1 GCA_020426105.1 Planctomycetaceae bacterium | reverse complement strand
AGAAGGCTCGCGCTGGCGAAATCAAGAATTTCACGGGAATCAGCGCCCCCTATGAAGCCCCTGAGAAGCCTGAGTTGACGCTCGACTCAGACAACAAAGGCATTGAAGAACTGGCTAACGAAGTCATCGCGTATCTTACAAAAACCGGAATTCTCAAATAGCAGGATTGCACCGGCGTCGAGTCGGCGTGTGACGGTTGAGATGTCGATCGTCGCATGTCAGCCTGGACATTGCAGCAATGAATCGCAACAGGAATCTGCGACAGGACGTCGCCGCTGTCACTTCCGGGATCGCAGGATCCCGGAACTAACGCGGAGTTATTTTGGACGAAAGCCCCGCGAATTTGCCTCTGTTTTGAAAGGATGCTGCGGATGATTTCCGTAAGTGCGGCCATATTCATTAGCGTTTCCGTATCCCTGATTGCCATTGATTCCGTGAATCCCGGTACAGTTGAAGAACCACGTAGTGCGTCTGCTGCAGCTGACGCGTCAACGGGCAAATGGCTGAATTCGTTCGACGAGGCAAAGAAATTGTCGATCGAAAAGAAGATTCCGATGGTGTTGCACTTTGAAGCAGCCTGGTGCGGAGCCTGTCGGCAAATGGATTCCGCGGTGTTGGCACAATCGGTTGTTACGAACTATCTGGGAACCAAGATTATCGGCGTGCGAATTGACTCAGACCGCGATCCTCAGTTGGTCGCCCAGTACGGGATTTCTTCGCTGCCGACAGAAGTTGTTGTCGGTTCAGATGGACAGGAGATCGCGCGCTATGTGGGAAGTGCAACGCTGGCTGAGTATACAACGCGACTCGAAAAATCTATCGGTAGTCCAGGCGTTGCCAATCCACAATCTGATCAAAAACAGGATGACAGTCTGAGGCTATGCCTGCTTGTCATGCGGGACGGTAAGGTCGTGGGACTGGGCGGGTATTGCCCCGTTGCCATGATGCGGGACAAGAAGTGGATCAAAGGCAGTGAGGAGTTTGTTGGTTCCTACGACGGAGTTGATTACTTCTTCCAGTCGGCGGAAGAGCGTGAATGCTTCTTTGCCAGTCCGAAGCAGTTCGTTCCCGGTCTGCACGGTTGTGACCCGGTAGAGCTTCAGCGCGGACGCCGCGCCGAAACAGGAGCCATTGAATTAGGTGCCTTCTATAAAGGGCGCCTGTTTTTCTTCACATCCCGTCTTAACCGAGAGCTTTTCCAAAATAATCCGGCATGGTACGCGGACAGCCTTTCGGTCGATGGCATCCAGAATCCTCGGCAGTTTCCGTTTCTCAAATCAATGAACCTGAATTGATTTCAATCTGCCCGGACGGTCTCAGAAAGTAGTGTGTCCCTTTACGTTGATAAGGGTTTCATTCGCGCGATCTTTCCGGGTACTTTGAATCCGATGTCAGCGGCCTGCATGCTGTCTGCAGCCTGCAGGCTGTCACAAATGCCGAAGTGAGGAGCCAACCCGAATCGCCACGAAGCTGACGCAGTGGACGCACTGAATTCACTACCCTGCAGGTATCTGAGTCGTGCGGCACAATAGCTGTTTTTAATGTTGACAGAGCACTAACAGTGCCTTTTAGTCTGACGTATCAAACACCGTGAATCCGTCGGCTTTCGCTTTTGTCGCTGTTGAGACCATCAATTTTTGACCTGCTTCATCGACGATGAGTACCATCGGATCGCGCTCACTGGCGTATTTCTTCAGGATTGTGTCGATCGCTTTTAACGCGGTCACTTTGCCGAGGTCATACGTTTGAGGCATGTTCTGGGTAAACCCGGCTGCCTTAAGCGCGTCGCCATCGATGACGACCTCGGTCCTGATGGATTCTCCGATGTAGCCGAATGCTTCCTGCAGTGGAGTCGCTCTGAAATCGATGAGTAGATTCATGCTCAATCGATCGGCGACTCGCTCGGGAACCACACCACCGGCGGCCTGTGTCAGCTGTCCACGATTGTTCGCGTTGGACAGCAGAGACTGGCTCCAGGTGAGCATCGTGGCGGCGACGAGATTTGTCGCTGCATGTTGCGGCAGCAAAGTGATGAGCCTGACGCCGTCGGAATCGATATGCGTCGTCGTCCCGATTTCGACAGCCTTCAGCATTGCCGGAAAACGCCCAATCATTGTGCGAGCGCCAACCGTTACCGGCTGCATCGTCTGCACGCCGTGGAACATGACTGTCGGAAGATTCGCGAGTTTTCGCTGTACAAATTTTTGCAGCTTCGCGGGCGTGGTCGCCTGCGTGTGATGCAGCAATGTTTCCATATAAAGATCAGGCTCCAGATGCAGGCTCCAAGAGACTGTCTGGACATCTTTGCCAAACCAGGCGAGGAATTTGTCGGCCAGCGGCTGAAGCTGAGGGATAAAGGCATCTTCCCGATGTGCATCGACAATTGTAACATCAAACAGCAGGCTGAGATGTCGGTCCCGATCCGACTGCCGTGTCAGGGCGGCCATCTCAGGCAACAGCGTCGCCGGACTTTTGACGGACATAGCCAGCGTTTCTGACATGCCGGATGGTGCCACGACAAACGTCCGGTCATCAATTTTCAGGAAACTAAAATCCGCGGCTTCGTACAACTCAACCTGCGGATCCGCATAAATCCGACCGTTAAATCGTCGAATCATTTCCTGTTCCGGCTGGGGAGCATTCAGACGGACGACGGCAGCAACTTCCGGCGCTGACATGCGTGGTCCGAAATTCACAGCAAACGTTAGCTCAGAAATCTCTTCCGGCTCGAAACGCGTTCGAGTTCTGATTTGTTCCCTCAGCCAGATTCCGAGACTACTTAACAACGCCTGAAGTTCTGACGTGTGGCGATCCTCCTGCCATAACGCCGCCGGATGCAGATGACACACGACATGGGGTGTGAACGGGAGATAGTCAACGGGGATCGCTTTGCCGCCTGTCGGGCTCAGTGTTTTTGCCTCCGCATTGGAAGCAACCCGCATGGCAACGGATTCCTGATAGGCCGCATTTGTTTGTGGCGCTGACGGAGTCGAAGTGCGAAGGCCCTGTTGTGCCATGAACCAGACAGATCCGCCGAGGACTCCGGTCACAATGGCAGACAGCGCCACCCAGACATAAGCTTTTCCGAAATTCCCGCGTCGTCTTTTGCGATGAAGAATCGTCTTTGTGGCGCCCGCATTTTGCCCTGCCTCGGGATTGACGATCACAGGGACTGAGGCCCGATCGGTGAGGGCGGAGTTCAGAAAGTTCTCCAGTGCCGGATCAATATTCTGATTCGGCGGTATGCTCGGCGGATCCGCAGGAGCCAGAGGCCGGACGGGCGGTGGTGTATCAGGAACCCAACGGGCTGATGTTCCTGCTTTCAGCGACGCAGGAGGAGCAGAATCCGCCAGCTGCAAAGGCACCTCAACTGAGTCGTCTGCGACGGTAGCCGGAAGCGGGACGACAAATCGGTTGCCACATTTGGGGCACTTGATGCGCTTGCCGGCCAGACTGACATCCGGCAGCTTGAGCGACACGCCGCATTCAATACATTTGATCGTCAGACGGGTCATCAGAGAACCAGCTAAGATGTGCTGCGTTTACACAGCGTGAAAATAGACAGCCGCTCGAATAAGTGATGCCGGGGGCACTTTCCGCCTGACGCTTCAGGCACGGCGGTGGCGAGCAGAGCATCACCGATCCCCGGGCTGCTATCCAGTAATCTCCTGGACGACTTCACCGTGAACGTCGGTCAAACGATATTGTCGGCCCTGATAGCGATACGTCAAGCGCGTGTGATCGATGCCGCATTGGTGCAGCATTGTGGCCTGCATGTCGTGCACATGGACGGGATTCGAGGTGATATTCCATGCAAAGTCGTCGGTTTCTCCATACACGGTTCCTCGCTTGATACCGCCACCGGCCAGCCACCAGCTGTAAGCCTTTCCAAAGTGATCGCGGCCCTTAGGTTTGACCGGATCTCCCTGACCAAACGGCGTGCGCCCAAATTCGCCACCCCAGACAATCAGGGTGTCATCCAGCATGCCACGTTCCTTCAGGTCCCGGACAAGAGCCGCCGATGGTGCATCGGTGTCACGGCACTGTTGTTCAAGTTGCGTAAACAGATTGCTGTGCTGATCCCAGCCGGCATGCATCAGCTGCACGAACCGGACGCCACGTTCCAGCAAACGGCGTGCGATCAGACAGTTGTTGGCATATGTCCCTTTTTCCAGGACGTCCGCCCCGTAGCGATCCAGAGTCGATTTCGTTTCGCCGGAGAAATCCACCAGATCGGGGACGCTGGACTGCATCCGAAAAGCCATCTCGTATTGCGCAATCCTCGTATCAATCTCCGGATCACCGTAGTCTGCAAGGTGAACCGCATTCATCGCGGCCAGATCGTCCAGCATGATACGTCGGGATTCCCGACTGACACCTTCCGGGTTCGTGAGGTACGGGACGAGATCACCGCTATTGCGAAAGCGGACACCCTGAAAGCGACTGGGAAGAAAACCACTGCCCCAGTAGTAATCGAAGAACAGCTGTCCGCAGGTTTTTGCTTTGTCACTGGATGTCATCACGACGAATGTCGGAAGATTGTCGGTTGCATTGCCAAGGCCGTACGCCAACCAGCCGCCCATACTTGGCCGACCAGGAATCTGTGACCCGGTCATGAACAAGGTGACTCCCGGGGCGTGGTTGACGGCTTCCGTATGCATGCTGCGTACGACACAGATATCGTCAGCGATTGAACCGATATTCGGTAACATTTCGCTAAGTGAGATTCCGGCCTGACCATAACGGCGAAACCGTTTAATGGCTGGCTGACAGGGCCACTTGCCATAGCCACTGGACATCGTCGAGAGTCGCGTCGTGCCTCGTACCGAATCAGGAATATCCTGTCCGGCCATTTGACGGAGCATCGACTTTTGATCGAACAAATCGACATGCGACGGACCACCGCCCTGCCACAGGACAACGACCCGTTTGGCCTTTGCCGGGAAATGCGGGAATCCGGCCAACCCGCGGTCTGCCGCGTGCACTGCATCAGAACACGTCAGCGAAGCCAGGGCGGCTAAACCGATCCCGGTGGATGTTGTACCAAACATCTGTCGGCGTGTGACGTGTGCGATATTGTCGAAAATCGGATGTGCCATGGAACGGAGATCTTTGGGATTTCAGGATATGTGAAAATATAACGGCAGAACCTGGCTGCCAATGAGTCAATCTCTGACGTCAACGCCGTTAAGGATTTTGAATCGTTTAGCCCGTGGCCGAATGGCCAGTTGGTCTGCAACGTGCTGCGGCCTGGCCATTCTGCCACGGGTTAAGCGAGTGACCTTTAACGCATCATAATCTGTAACGGCGTTGGCCTGGCTCAAGTCAATCATCAGTAACGCTCGACGCACGCTGGTCTACTTGATTTCTGCTCCATTTTCTTCTGCTCCTTCCACTTCCTCTACTTCTATCGGTCGCTTCCAGTTGCCGTCAAGCAATTGCTGAATCGTGGTCTGCATCGACTCACCGCTTCCCGGCTGATAGCCCACATGAACATCTTCAATCAAATTGCCGGCGCTAAGGATCACGGTGTGGGGAATGCCCGAGACATGGAATTTTGCGGCTGCCTCAGCGCTGCGATCGAGCGCCACGCGGGGCGACAGTGCTTTCTCGGTCAGGAAGCTGCGAATTTGATCAGAGGCCTCCTGCAGGTTGACCGCCACAAAGATCACTTTCGACTCGTCGAACTTTGACGTGGCGGCGATGTAGTCGGGTAAGGCCATCACACATGGTCCGCACCAGGTGGCCCAGAAATCAAGTACGACAATCCTATCCTGGTGATCACTGAGACGGAATGTCGTCCCGTCCAGCAACGGCAACTCGAAATCGGGAGCGACCTGACCGATCAGCGATGATGCCGCTGAACTTCCACCGTCGCTTTCCGGAATATCCCAGTCAGGTTCGCGAGCCATTTGGGTGACCCAGTTATCGTAGGCGGCGAGACGCGGGCTGTTTTTCAGATCGCCAATCCATAGTTCACGGACTTCACGCGCCGGAAACGAGCAATTACCCAACAGTGTGGACGTCCCTTCGATGCGCCCGTCTGCAAGTCGCAGGGGGTTCAGCGTGATACTGAATCCGTCGGTGAGCAACGCCTGCATCGTCGCTTCGGTATCCACATCGGCTGCGAAACCATCCGCATCCTCCGAGTTGTCGGCGACCGTGGATTCAGGATTCGGCTTCTCGTTATCCGCTGAATTGTCCGTCCCAGGTTCGGCCTTCGCAGTCGTTGCTGGCAACGTCTCTGCCTTTTGCGGGGCGTCCAGCCACACAATTGCGCCGACTCGACTCCGATCAAAACGCAGTGTCTCCAGCCGCGATTCAAATACCACTGTCCCATTTTCAATCGCCAGCAAACGGCCGCGCAACAAATCGCCGTTCGGTGCAATCAGCACATGTGTGGGCGGGTTATCGCGGCGAAAGCGGGGAATTGTCAGAGCCGCCTGGCGTGATTCTTCATCGATGAACTGGCGAATCGAGGCACCGGACAGGTTGTCGACTTCAAAATTTGACATCGTTACGGCATCACCGGCGCGCTGCTGAGCTCGACCGTTCACAATCACCTGTCTTCCAACGGCGGTCACGTTTGCATTGAACGCAATGCCTCGACGTCCGGGCTCTGCAGAATTTAATTTAATCGTTTTGGCAGGTTTGCCGTCGATCGAAACCACAATGTTACCGTCATGGGCCACTAGTTGTACGTCCGCAGAGGAATCTTTCACGGCCACGAATCCATCATTGTCGGCCCCGCCGACGCCCCGCATACCCATCATCATTTGATTTGGAGGAATCGGACGGTCCAGAATCTGCAGCGAGTTGGGCTGAATATTGAAGCATACGTGCGTGCAGCTTTCGTCATCACGCCTCCCGTTGCCAAACATGGAAACGGTGACCGAAGCCCAAGACTGTTTGGGCCATTCGAGCCTGAATCTGACTGTGTCGCCAGTTAGAATCTCCGGATGTGAATAGTGGATGTTTCCCCGGAACTCCAGTTTACTCGGATCCGCCTTCTGCTTTTCACTTAGACCTTTCCAGCCCTTTGCTCCGAATCCACTCTGGTGAATTCTTCCGGCAGCAGTCAGCTCGATCGCCCTGACGTGTTCGCGGGCAAATGTGCGGACATCGGTCAGCGGCGATGTGAACTGGACGTTTTCCTCATTGCAGGCCGAAATTCGACAGGGCAATACATCGTTGTTCTTCAAATACAACACGTCCGGAAAGGCAATTTGCAGATCAGCGTACTGCGACAGTTGCTGAACATCCAGGTCTCGGACGAATCTCGCATTTTCGACACCCTGCAGCGTTGACGCGTTCAATCCACCCAGTGGCGTCCACTGGATCGGAGCGTCCGCGGCACCTTCTACAACGAGACGTCCCTGAAGTGTTCCCTGCGTGTGAAAAATTCGATCGGCAAATTTATCCGTTTGCTCGGCCTGAACTGATCCGGCATCGCGATTCGGCGACGTGAGTGAAGTCAGCCGCGTCAGCCCGAGCTGATTCAGGTGAACTCTGCTGCAATCGATCGGCTCAGCCGCATAATCTGTCCTGAAGGTCACCGTTTCGTCCGTGGCTGACACGAGTGCGCCCGAAACAAAACAACCGTCCTCCCAACGAAGCCAGGCGTGTCCACGTTCGGTGCTGGCGGCTTCAGACTGTCGGGCCATCATCAAAGACGCCACGTTTTCCACAGGCACAGAAGTTGATTCTTCGGAGGTCGAAAACGTCAAAGTCTCTGTTGCCGGATCGAACGTCTGCAGCTGACCAAATTGAGATGTTCCGTCAGTCAGTTCGACACGCGACGTATCGCCGGACAGAATTTTCGGTGGCGTGCCATCCCAGAAACTGACGCGCAGCCGGTGGATGGACAAATCAAAATCACCATTGCGAAACATTAACCCTTCCGCGTCGGAAACTTCATCATCCGGAATATTGATTTCACCCAGCAGCTCACCGGTGTCAGAGTAAACCTGCATTGTGCTGGTGGGCTGATCAACGAAGGCGTACAGATGTGCCGAAAAATCCTTCTCGCCGATCGTTCGCAGTTTCATGAATGTTTTCTTCTTTTTACCTCCCGCGACCACCAGTTCATCGACCCACGTCTCGATTCGTAACGCGTTTTTGGCATCGTGTCCGACGGCCATCAGAAAACTCAAGGGCTTTGTCGAACGGACTTCCAGTTCGATTTCGTATTTCTCCGGCAGGGAAAGCGGCAGAAACAGACTGGCATCGGTTTTTTTTGTGGTCAGTGAGCCATCGGGTTCTTCAAACCAGATTGTGTTGTCGATCTTTTCTTCAGTTTCTTCAGGTGCCGCCTGAGGTACAACGGGCCGATCCAATCCGAAACGGATTCCGTTCGTCACGTTCGGGCGCCGACGAAACGCGGCCTGCCATTCATTCAGACCTCGTGGGCCGGAATAGATCACGCCGGAATTTTGTGCTCGCTGCAGACTCACAATCTGATCACGGGCGATTGAAAAGATCCCGAACCTGCGGCTTTCAAATGACATTGTCGTTTCGGTCATCGATTTCAGTCGACCGGACAGAGAGTCTCCGTTTCGAATCAGGATCCGGAATTCCGCGTTGTCCACATTCTCGGTGGCACTATCCGGAAATTTGATTCTGTCCAGATAAGCCATCTCAATCTGCAGTGGGTCGGTGAAGATCGATGATCGCCACGTCAAGGACTGTTCGTCAGCGGAGACCAGCGTTCCTGCGAGGCTGTCTCCGTTCTTCCAGTGGAGCGTCGCATCGTCCGCGCGCGCCGTGAAGGACAGCGTGACCAGAACCATGACGAGACCGGGAAACTTTATCATGCTGTTTGCAGCTCCGGGGAAAACATGCTTCGTTCGACTGATTTTTGAAATCCCCAAGGGAATGAATTGTATTGGACGAGGCCACGAGTCCCTGCGATTTGATGGTGACCCGGGACTCGTCGCCTCGTCCAC
>JAGQQS010000749.1 GCA_020426105.1 Planctomycetaceae bacterium | reverse complement strand
CTGCGGCAGCAGGAAGTTGCGTGCATATCCAGGTTTCACACGGACGATTTCACCACGCTGACCAAGATTGTCGACGTCGTGTACGAGAAGAACTTCCACATTTCGTGAACTTGTCTGAACTGGGCGAGCCATCGGAAATCGATTCCTTTTTCACCATTCGTGATCGTGTGATCCACCAGCGGAGACATCCACCGGACCACATAGAATCTGTAAAAAAACTAACTGGTATGACACTTTGTTTAGAACGGGACATCGTCGCCTTCTGCGGCAGCAGAAGAAGACGGCATGTCATCATAAAAAGACTGGTCCGGGGTTCGGTAATGATCGCTGTCGTCGCTCCGATCGAAGCCACTCTCATTGACGCGGTTCTCGTTGGCACGATTACCGGCAGGCCGTGAAGCGGCGGGTGCTGGTCTGGATCCACTGCGTCCCGCGGCATTCCCGCCGCCGGAATTTGCCGAACCGCCGCCACCGTCGCGACTACCCAGCAACTGCATCGACTCAGCAATCACCTTCATTTTGGAGCGTTTTTGTCCGGTTTCCTTGTCTTCCCAGGAATCCTGGTGCAATCGGCCTTCGATGAGCACGGGGCGCCCCTTCGCGAGATACTCGCCCGCAATTTCCGCCGTGCGCCCCCACAGGGTGACTTCAACAAACGTCACTTCTTCCTTGCGCTCATTGGATTTTCGATCAGTCCACTGACTATTCACGGCCAGTGAAATATCGCAGACGGCCGTTCCACTGGGAATAAAACGCACTTCCGGGTCGCGCGTCAGGTTTCCCATAATGATGACTTTATTGAAAGACGCCATGGCTCACTCCGTTCCGGACATTCGACACTGTTTCTGATCCGCTGCCGACCACAATGCGTCGAAGTACAGCTTGTGAAGTTTATTCTTCGTCGTCGAGATCCACCACTTCTTCCCGCACACCGCGCCCGCGGCTCGGGCGAGTATCTTCAACAACTTCGGCTTCAGGAGCGGGGCCGGTTCCTGTCAGCGCCGCAACCGTTGCATCAAAAATCTGCTGTGAATGCGCGATGATCATCTGCCGAACAATGGTTTCATTTAACTGACACTGTCTAATCAGGGTTTTCATACCGGCGCCACGCATTGTGAAACACACAATGTAGTGCAATCCCTTTTTCATCCCCTGAATTTCATACGCCAACTTACCGTCCTGCCATGGTCGGTGAGCAACAACCGTTGCACCGGCCTTGGCCAGGACTGACATGATCTCGCCGGTCACGCCCTCGGGGTCAGTTGCATATTTGCCACTGTCAACCAGGAACATGCCTTCATAGAAGTGCTGACGCACTGGATTTTCTGCTATGGCTGACACGGAATACCCACTCCTGAAATAAAACTGTCTATTCTTCTGATGAACGATTGTATCGATTCATCGCACATACCAAACCGTCCGAGATCCATGTCTCCACAGAATCGGCGGCGATCTTTGTCATTACCGCAAACTCTTCACGCTGCTCAGCACGAAACCGAGACAACACAAATTCAGCGGCATCCATCTGTCCCGGAGGTCGCCCGACTCCCAGGCGAAGGCGAGGCACCTGATCAGTCCCCAACCGCTGGATGATGTCCGCCAATCCTTTTTGCCCACCGGCCGAACCACTGGCCCGCCAGCGGATTCGCCCCAGAGGCAGATTCATATCGTCGCAGACAACGACCACATCCTGTGGGGCTATCTGATAGAAGTGAACGAATTGTTGTACCGCCTCGCCACTTCGATTCATAAAAGTCGTCGGAGTCACCAGAAGTATTTTGCCGGCATCAGCAAACACTTCATGAACTACCGATGAAAATTTTGTCTGTGCTTTGGCTGACGAAAACCGCCGGACAAGCTCAGCAATTACATCAAATCCCGCATTATGGCGAGTCCCCGCGTACTGAGTGCCAGGATTCCCCAGCCCGACAACCAGTTTCATCGCCATGAAGCCGGTCCCTGCTCCGAGGATACTATACGACAGCCTTACGGGCGTCATACAGCTCCACGAGCACTTCGTCTTTAGGAGTCACAAAATTAACGTAGTCCGGAACCTGAAGGTCGCTGACCTTGACAGTATCACCGATCTGAAGAGCCCCCATACGCACCACGATCGACTTTGGAATCCGGTAATCGGGGCAATCAATCTTTACGGTCTTCGCCAGTTGCCGCACGGCACCGCCATCTTTCAGGCCCACGGCCTCACCACGCAGCTCAAGCTTCACATCGACGGTGGCGCGCCCATTGGGATCAACCCGCCGCAAATCAACATGGATCACTTTCGTGCTGAAAACGTCCCATTGCAACTCCTGTACGACAGCCTTATCGACCGTTCCGTCCAGTTCGAGATCCACTACCGACGAAAGCGTTGAGACGAGTTTCCCAACGGTGTCACTGCAGACGGATGCGGAAACGACCGGCTTGCCGAGCCCGTAAACGTTCGCTGGCACACGTCCCGCAGCACGCAATCGCTGGGAATCAACCGAACCAACTTTCGATCGACGTTCCGCCTTCAACAGAAGATCATCCGACATCTGTGAGCACCCTGAATCAATTCTTTTGTGAACCTGTGAAATTCAAATGCTCGACGATTTGAACATTCCGCTTCAAATCGCCGAACCCGCTGTTTGTTTTGGAAAACGAGCTCAAAACGCTGTCTTCGGGTTTTACTGCCCCGTTTTTCGCAAGTCGGGCATCGTATCGATCTGCAATTCAACCTTCAACACCAGATGGTTAACTGTTACTGAGATTCGCAAAGGCTTGTGATTCGGCCTCAAATATCGCGAATTTCAATCCGACGCGTGGTTTTTCGCAGGTTCCTGACTCCCAGAGACGTCTTTTCGGCGAAATGTAAGGTAAGCTGCCCACCTGTTTGGCTCTGCCCAGCCCTCTCGCCACTTAAAACACGGTAAGTTTTCCCATGCCGCCAGAAGTTGCCGCCAGCATTTACGATTACCCCAAATACTATGATCTTCTGTTCGGATCTGACGTGGCTGCCGAATTTCGATTTCTGCAGGCTTGTTTCAGCAAGCATGCCGGATGTCCGGTCAAACGCGTCTTTGAGCCGGCTTGTGGTACTGGCAGACTACTGATCAAACTTGGCAAGTCCGGACTGGAGGTTGCCGGGAACGATTTGAATCCGAAGGCGGTCGATTTCTGTAATGAACGGTTGCGGAAGTTCCATCTCCCGGAAACTGTCGAGGTTGGTGATATGGCTGACTTCCGGGTCAGAAAAAAATTTGATGCCTCGTTCAACATGATTAACAGTTTTCGGCATCTTGCGACGGAAACCCTGGCGCGAGCCCACCTGGAATGTATGAGCAAGGCCTTGAATAAGGGCGGGCTTTATGTGTTGGGGATCCACCTTGAACCCACCGCATGTCCTCCGATGCAGGAGGAAAGCTGGACTGCGCGGCGCGGAAACCTCGTCGTTAATTCTCATATGTGGTCGAAGGGCATCGATCGTCGCAAGCGTCTGGAACATCTGGGCCTGCATATCGATGTCTTTACCCCGACAAAACGCATGCGGATTGTGGATCACATGGAGTACCGAACCTACAAACATGCACAGTTTTTGTCACTTGTGAAATCGGTGCCGCAACTGGAGATCGCTGAGACCTACGACTTCTCCTATAACATTCGCAAGCCGTGCGCGATCGACGGTGCCACGGAAGACGTGGTATTTGTGTTGAAGAAAAAGTAGGTGGAGTTTTGTTCGGCTCGGAAGAACTGTTTTCCTGGCAATATCCTTCACGCGCACAACGGACCTCTGGTTCCCGTGCGGAGTGCCCTTTACAGCGGAAGTTATTTCTATGGATCCTGATCTTCTCGGCATTCTCATGCGTTGGCTGCATGTCGGTTCTGCCATTGTCCTGCTGGGTGGGACAATTTGTCTGAAATTTGTGGTGGGGCCTGTGCTGAACGATCAGTCACCGGAGTTGCGTGAGGCGATTCGCGGGCGCTGGAAGAAATTCGTGCATGCCGGAATCGCCGGATTGCTGGTGAGTGGTCTCGTCAACTACATCCGTGCTTTGCCTCAGCACCAAGGTGACGGATTGTGGCATGCGATGGTGGACACCAAGATTATTCTGGCTTTGGCGGTCTTCTTCATCGCGTCGGTGCTCGTGGGACGATCGAAAGGGACGCAGAAATTTCGCGACAATGCTGGCAAATGGACAACCATCGTCGTGTTGCTGGGTCTGCTGATTGTAGCGCTGAGTGGTGTCGCCAAGGTGGCCACTTCGCCCAAAGCATCCGAAGCTGCCGTCGAGAATACGGATCCTCGCGACGCGGCGCTGGCACGCTGAGCATATCAGGGAATCTTTGTTGAGGATCACCGACGTATGACGGAGTTAGGAGTCAGCCTGAACCGACTGAAGCTGCAGAATCCCATCCTGGTAGCTTCGGGAACGTTTGGCTATGCGAAGGAAATGTCGGCCTTCGTGGATTTCAACCAGCTCGGCGGACTCATCCCTAAAACAGTCACGCCACAACCCCGTCCGGGCAATCCCCCCCCGCGAACCGTCGAAACGGCCAGCGGAATGCTCAATTCCATTGGCCTCGACAATGATGGGTTTGACCAGTTTGTACGCGAAAAACTTCCCTGGCTCACCAGCCTCGGGACCGCCATCATTGTCAACATCGCGGCGAAGACGAACGATGAGTTTCGGCAGATGGCACATGTGCTTCAGGCGAGTCAGGGTGTCGCTGCGATCGAATTGAATATCTCCTGCCCAAACGTGTCCGGGGGCATTGACTTTGGGACAAACCCCGATCTGGCGGCGGAAGTCGTGGCGGCGGTCCGCAGTGAATGCGATATTCCCGTGATTGCCAAGCTGACGCCCAACGTTACGAGTGTCGTGCCGATCGCGCAGGCTGTGTCCCATGCCGGTGCGGATGCGGTGTCGCTGATCAATACATTTCAGGGTATGGCCGTTGACTGGAAAAAACGTCGTCCGGTGCTCGGGAATGTTCTCGGCGGTTTGAGCGGCCCGGCCATCAAGCCGCTGGCGTTGCGCATCGTGTGGCAGGTTTCACAGGCCGTCAAGATCCCGATCATCGGGATTGGCGGGATTCAGTCCATCGACGACGTCATGGAGTTTCTGCTTGTGGGGGCGACCGCGATTCAGGTCGGCACCGCAAACTTCTACAATCCACAGCTTGCCAGTCAACTTGTTCGTGAACTTCCCGCTGCACTGCAGTCCCTGGGAGCGGAAAGCGTCACGGATGTTGTCGGAACGCTGAAGACCGGGAGCTGACGATCGGGCACTGAAGCCTGCCATCTGACGTTCAACGCGTTCTGTAAAACTCAATGCATTCCCCGTGTTTATGCGGCAAACAATCGCGAACCGGCAACCATCCAATCTGCAACGAAACATGGTCGGAACAGACAACCGACATTCGAACGACTCACGAGAAACTCACACATGAAAATCCTCTCAGGCATCCAGCCCACCGGTCGCTTTCACTGGGGCAATTATTTCGGTGCGATTCGGCAGTACATCTCTCTTCAGGGCCATGAGCAGTCATTCTATTTTATCGCCGATCTGCACGCCTTAACGACTGTTCGGGAACCGGATGTCCTGCGGCAGAATGTCAAAGACGCGGCACTTGATCTACTGGCCCTGGGGCTGGATCCGAAGCGGGCGACGCTTTTTCGACAGTCGGACGTCCCCGAAACGACAGAATTGACCTGGCTGCTGATGACGATCACGCAGATGCATTTGCTTGAAAAGTGCCATGCGTTCAAGGACAAGAAAGCAAAAGGCATTGCTGCGGATGCGGGGTTGTTTACCTATCCGGTCCTGATGGCCGCCGATATTTTGATCTATGACAGCACGACGGTGCCCGTCGGGGCTGATCAGGTACAGCACGTCGAAGTCACGCGTGATCTGGCGCAGCGGTTCAACGCAACCTATGGCGAATGTCTGCACCTTCCGGAAGCCTATGTGCTGGACGAATCTGCGAAAGTTCCGGGGACAGACGGCGAAAAAATGTCCAAGAGTTACGGGAATACGATCCCGATCTTTGAAACGCCGAAGAAGCTGCGGAAGACCATTATGTCCATTAAAACGGATTCGACCCCGATGGAATCCCCCAAGAACCCGGAAGCCTGTTCTGTGTATGAGCTTTACAAATTATTCGCGGGTCCGGAAGAACAGGCGATATTGGCGGAGCGCTACCGTGGGGGCGGGATGGGTTATGGTGAGGCGAAGGAGTCCCTGTATCAGGCGGCCATGTCGCATTTTGGCGCCGCGTTTGAACGCAGGACGCAGCTTGAATCGTCACCCGACGTCGTGGAAGATATTCTGCGTGAAGGGGCACACCGTGCCCGGGCGAAGGCACGTGAAGTTGTGGAACGGGTCCGATCGGCCTGTGGTTTGCTGGCAAAGCCCGTTTGATTGCCCGGGTCTCGACTGTTGAGAACTTTGCCGGGTTTGAGGCAGAATGGAATTCCTTCTTGCAGTCCCGGCGATCTGCGGGCAGAATCCGGCAGGGACAATCGATCCCGGTGTCGAATGGATGGTGTTTCGTCGATGTCTGTCAGGCAGTGGCTCTGCGGCGGTTCAGAAATTGCCAGGTACTCCTGCTGACTCAAACTGCATGCAGCCGTAATTGGGCTTCAAGGACTTCTTCCGATGACTGAATCTCGTCAGCGCATGCTGGTGATGGGGAAAACGGCTGATACGGTTCCAAAGCTCAAAGAACTGACCGGGGAAAAACTCGACGTTGTTTCTGCGGCAGATGTCCGATTTCCGGATGCTTCTGCCGACTTTGTGGTCGTGGATTCCTCTGAACCGCAGATGATGTCGGACATTCAGGTATGTGCGATGGGTCTGTTGAGCGCACTGCCGGACGGAATTGTGCTGCTGGATGAGAGTCTGAATATTCTGTGGCACAACTCGACATTTCGACATTTACTGCGAACTTCCGAAGTCCTCGTCGGGCAGCAATTGCAGGAGGTAATTCGTCCTGCGGATGGAACTGATTTGCGACGGATCGCGGTGCCTGCCAGCTCGGGGGAAGCCGCACAACTAACAGTTCGTCGCGAAGATCGCAGTTCACTGGGACTGCGCCTGGCGCGCACGACGATCCATCCCGGAGGTGATGATAAACAGGCGATGATTCTGACGGTTCGGGACGTCAGTGTTCAGGTCCTTGAAAAACAGAAACAGGACGCGATCTATCGGGCTGGCCTTGAGATGGGTAACCTGACGACCGAAGAAGTGACGGCGATGAGTCACGAGGAGCGCGTCATGCTGCTGAAGGATCAGATCCTGCAGTTTACCCAGGAAGTGCTGGGATACGACACCTTCGAAATCCGACTCAGCGATCCCGAAACCTCCGAATTGCTGCCGTTGCTGGAATACGGCATGGATCCCGAGGCGTCAGTCCGCGCTCTGTATGCGATGGAAAGCGGCAATGGCGTGACCGGGTTTGTGGCCTTCAGCAAGCGCAGTTATCTGTGTTCCGATACGCAGAATGATCCGCTGTACCTCCGCGGAGCATCGGATGCACGCAGTTCATTGACAGTCCCCCTGATGATTCGCGACTCCCTGCTTGGAACTTTCAATGTTGAAAGTCCCGGCGCACTTTCATTCAACCAGACGGATCTGGACTTCCTGACCCTGTTCAGCCGCGTTGTCGCCAGTTCGCTGAATCAACTGCAATTGCTGGCGGCGGAGAAAGTTCATTCTGAGACCGAGAATTCGGATCGACTGCGGCGGGAGATTTCGAAGCCGTCAGATGAAATCCTGAATGCGGCCACCTGGATTCTGGAGCGTTACATCGGGCATGACCCCGACGTCTGTGATCGCCTGCATTTGATTACGGATCGAGTCCGCAAAATTACCGGATTTGTAGGCAGCATCCCGGGGAAAACCGAAAGTACCATTCCGCTCAACAAGCCCCCAATGCAGCGGCCTCCCAGAAAAGCACTGGTTGGCAAACGGGTGCTCGTGGTGGATCAGGATTCAGCCGCCCGCG
>JAGQQS010000748.1 GCA_020426105.1 Planctomycetaceae bacterium | reverse complement strand
ATGCGTCAGCTTGCCGGTACGTTGCCATAGAATGTGTTCCAGGGGCTGGTGTTTGTTTTTGAGGGAGCATGCACGTGTTTCCATCGCAAGGACCTGCGTTCAGGTGATCCCGCGCTGGAATCGCCGTCTGCCCGTTTGGCGTACGCCGTACTTCGCGTCGGATCTACAAAGGCTTGTCCTCAGGAGTTCATTATGTCTGTTTCCAATCTGCGTCCCGCATACAAACGCGTGCTCCTCAAAATCAGTGGTGAGAGCTTCTGCCGCGAGGGAGAATCCGGCATCAGTATGGCGGAACTGTCATCTGTTGCGGAGCAGATTCGTGACGTTGTCAAGGGCGGTGTGCAGCTGGCGATTGTGTGTGGTGGCGGGAATATCCTTCGCGGCAAGCAGTTTGCAGATATCAGCCAGCAAATCGTGCCCTCGACCGCACATTACATGGGCATGCTGGCGACGGTGATCAATGGACTGGCACTGCAGGACGCTCTGGAAAGTGTCGGTGTGGCGACGCGTCTGCAAAGTGCGATTCGCATGGAAGGAGTTGCTGAGCCGTTTATTCGGAGGCGGTGCCTCCGCCATCTCGAAAAAGGTCGAGTCGTGATTCTGGCTGCGGGCACCGGCAGCCCATTTGTGACGACTGACACCGCCGCCGCTCTGAGGGCTCGTGAGATTGATGCGGATGTCGTGCTCAAGGGAACCAAAGTCGATGGCGTGTACTCCGAAGATCCCATGAAAAATCCGCACGCAATCCGCTACAGCGATATTTCATTCCGCGAAGTACTCGAACAAAATCTGCAGGTGATGGATGCGCAGGCCATGCATCACTGCATGGAACACAAGATTGATATCATTGTGTTCAACTATAAGAAGGTCGGCAACATCGCGCGAGCCGTTTCCGGCGAACGAATTGGTACGCGGGTCTCCACCGAAGGCCGAGCCTCATAACTTCCCCGTGAAGATTGCTGTTGTTCGGCAATAGTTTGTCAGATCGGCCCGGGACTGGACAGTTCGCGTCGGATCGGTTGCAATTCCTCTCCGTCTTCATTTCTTGCGGGAGAGTAGCGATATGACGAAGCGTTCACCTGGCAGGCCGACACCCCAGCCTTCCGAATCACTCCTGATCCTCGGCTGTTTTCTGGTCATTGCCTGGAGTGCCGGTAACAGTCTGCTGTTCGCCGGAGATGTGCAGCCCGATAACGTTCGGTTCATCGATTGCTCACTGCTTGTGGCCCCCGAACTGCCCGCCACGTGGCCAAGCCATCCTTTTCCCCGGTTTCAATTGATTCATGAGCAGACTATCGGGGTGAACAGCGGCTATAACATCGATGTTCTGCTGATCGATGGTAATACGGGCACTCAACTGGATGTGCCGCCACATTCTGTCGCACGGCCGGAACTGAAACGCGAAAAGTCCGGTCCTTTCGGGCTTGCGTATACGGACAAAATTGAAGCCTGGCAGTTCGGCGGTGAAGCCTGCGTTGTCGATGTGCGAGACCTGCTCGATCAGGCCCCGAACGGAGTCAGCCCACTTGTGCTGCCGTCCCACATTGAGCGTTTTGAGCAGCAGCACCGGCGTCTAAGATTCGGGGACGTGGTCCTGTTCCGCAGCGACTATTCAGACAAATATTATCAACCGTTACCCGATGGCTATCGCTATATTGCCGATGTCGTGGACCGCAAGGCGCCGGGGTATCCGGATCCAAATCCTGAAACGATGGAATTTCTGGCAACTCGCGGCGTGATGACGTTGGGGACCGACAGCGCCAGTATGGGGCCGATGCCCAACCTCGCAGAGCCCACACATTATGCGGGTCTGCGGCATGGAATGATCTGGACCGAAGGGGCAACCAGTCTGGGCACGCTGCCAGCGACCGGCGCGTTTTACTGTATGCTGGGGCCCAAACATGCGGACGGCCCGTATTCTGAAACTCGAGCGTTCGCAATTGTCGGTGGGGAGCTGGCTCCGCGACTCATCGAATCGGCTCGCAACAAGCGGGCGATTGATTTGTCACCGACACTCGCCATGAATCTTCCTGTCACGAATCCAGGTTCGCTCGCCGGACGGCATCGACAGGTCTACGTGAAGGTCGATTTTCTCTACTCGCCGGAACTTGATATGTGGCATCACACGCATCTGATGGACGCCACTGCCGGGACACATTTAATTACACCGTCTTTTGCGCTTCCGCCGGAAGGGGCATCGGTCGAATACTCGGCTGAGGTTCGGGGCTGGCTGGCAGACTACGAGGCCAAATACGGCCAGCGAGGATTCAGTCATCGCACCACAGAACAAGTGCCGCTTGACTGGACATGCGGCAACGCCAGAGTCGTCGATGTCCGCAGTCTGGTTGGCTCTGCCCCACAGTCCTCATGGCCTGCCTCACCAGAGGTCACTGTCGATTTGCTGAAGGCTGATGAAGCAGCGCATGGAGCCTTCGAGGCGGGCCAGATCATTGTGCTGTTTACAGGACACATTGATCGCTTCTTCAAACCCGCTCCCGATGACAAAGGCGTCTGGCAGGAGCCACTGAGCGGCAAATCGGAGGGCTGGCCTGTCCCAGGACCGGATGCCATCCACTATCTGCATCAAAAGGGGATTCGCTGCATCGCGACCGACGCACCAGATCTGGGTGGCGTCAACCCGCGATCGGCACTCATGACCTATTGGGCACTGGGAGGTCATGATATGGTTGGCATTGAGTTCCTGAACAACGTCAGCCAAATTCCCTCGAATGCGTACTTTCTCTTTGCACCCACGCGAATTCGAAATAGTCATGCGAGTCCGGGGCGAGCCATCGTGCTGTATTGAGCTGACAGGCCGCGTCCAAC
>JAGQQS010000747.1 GCA_020426105.1 Planctomycetaceae bacterium | reverse complement strand
TCTCGGAGAGACGCTGCTACGTGTTACGCGGTGTTTGCTTTCTTCCAGTATCGTAGCTGTTAGAATGGACCCTTTCGGCAATTCACTTCCCGTGCATCTTTGGCGGCTAGCATGGCTCATCGAGGGAGTATTCGCGATCTTTATTGGGCTGGCGTTGTCTATTGTTTGACATTGCTCGCCAGCGCTCAGGCCGCGCGAGCGCAGGATGAAATGCGACTGAACGAGGGCTTTCAACGCTTTTTGGCCCAGTACTGTTTCGACTGTCACAATGAAAGCTCTAAGGATGGGGGGCTTGATTTGGAAAGCCTGAGCCAGACAACGGGCTCTCCGAGTGTCGATATCTGGGAGAACGTAGTTCGTAAACTTTCGTCGCAGCAGATGCCTCCGCCCGGCGAACTTCGACCATCCGATGCGGAGTATCTTTCAGCGCTCGAAAGTCTTACTAAGCCGCTCGACGGATGGGCAAAACAACATCCTGATCCCGGTTATGTCGAAACCATTCGCAGACTAACGCGGACTGAATACACCAATTCGATCCGCGACCTGCTCGACTTGGATGTCGACATACATAACATGTTGCCGGGCGATGAGTCTAGTCACGGCTTTGACAACGTGACAGTGACTAATCTATCACCTTCATTGCTTGAACGTTACGTATCGGCGGCTCGCGAGATTAGTCGCCTGGCTGTGGGAGTTCGCGCGAAAGCTGGAGACGAAATCGTCTATCGAATCCCGCCTGATGTCACTCAGGATGTCCATATCGCAGGCGCACCAATGGGCTCGCGAGGCGGTGCTGTTTTCGAACATCACTTTCCTCAAGATGGTGACTACGAGATTCAAATTCATCTGATGCGCGATCGAAATGATGAAATTGAAAGCCTAAGAGGAAAGCACAAAATTGATGTGCTGATCGATCGAGAATGTAAAGGCACGGTCGAGTTTGAGCGTCCACCTGCGGGTACCAGCGATAAACTCGTTGATGCTGACCTGAAGGTTCACATTCATATGGCTGCTGGCGCTCACCAAGTTGCGGTTGTCTTCCCTGAACAAGTGAATTCGTTATTGGAGTCCGTGCGACAGCCGCTGAACGTGCATTACAACTTTTATCGCCATCCGCGAATTGGACCAGCAATTTATCAAATAAGTATTCGTGGCCCTTTCGATGGAACTCGACCTGTTGATACTTCTAGCCGTGGTCGAGTGTTTTCCGTCTATCCACAGACAGACTCCGAGCAACTTGCATGTGCGGAACAGATCATTAGCACGTTGGCCAGGAGAGCTTATCGGCGTGATTTAACCGAAGCGGATATGGTCGCACCGATGCAACACTTTCAGCAAGCGGCAAAAGAAGGCGGGTTCGATGTCGGTATTGAAAGCGCGCTGAGTGCGGTTCTCGTTAGCCCGCATTTCCTCTTCCGAATTGAGCGGCAGCCGAGTGATGTTGCTCCGAGCGGCGTGCATCCAGTTGGAGACTTCGAACTGGCGACCCGCTTGTCGTATTTTTTGTGGAGCAGCCTGCCGGACGAGGAGTTGCTGATGCTGGCGGAATCCGGGAGGTTGTCACAACCGGATGTACTCAAACAACAGACGACTCGCATGCTGGCCGATCGGCACGCTGATGCGCTGGTGACAAACTTTGCGGATCAGTGGTTATACCTGCGGAACCTGGACGCGGTCACGCCGGATGCACGGCTGTTTCCGGACTTTGACCAGAACCTGCGCGATGCCTTTCGTCGTGAGACAGAACTGTTGTTTGCGGACATGCTGCATGAAGATCACAGCGTGTTGCTGTTGCTGGATTCCCGGTCCACATGGCTCAATGAACGACTCGCGAGGCACTACGGAATTCCGCATGTTATCGGCGATCATTTTCGTCGCGTTGCAGTGGAGCCGGATCAACATCGTGGCGGCATTCTTCGGCACGGCAGCATTCTTTCAGTGACTTCATATGCGACTCGCACGTCACCCGTTCTTCGCGGCAAGTGGGTGCTGGAGAATTTGCTGGGTTCGCCGCCACCGCCGCCACCTCCGGATGTTCCGACGCTGCAGGACAACAGTGTCGCTGCGACGTTGCCCCTGCGTGAACGTTTATCAGCGCATCGGGAGAATCAGGCGTGTGCCGTGTGTCATGACCGCATCGACCCGGTCGGCTTTGCGCTTGAAAACTTCGATGCCGTCGGTCGCTGGCGGGAGTCTGAACTGGAACATTCAGTAGACGCTTCGGGCGGACTCCCGGACGGACGCCAGTTCGTGAGTGTCAGCGGACTGGAAGCGGCGTTGCTGCAGCGGCCTGAAGTCTTTGTACGGACGGTGACCGAAAAGCTGCTGATCTATGCGCTCGGGCGAGGCCTGAATCCTGAAGACGGCGCGGCCGTGCGACGGATTGTGTCAGACGCGTCGGAGGAAGATTTTCGTTTTTCGTCCATCGTTCACGGGATTGTGCAGAGCGTTCCGTTTCGCATGCGGGAACGGCAACGCCCTTAAGTCTTTGAAACTCGAACCATTCGTCAAACCCTGAATCAGGGAGTCAACCTGTTTATGTTCATGTCACGAAAACATTTGTCACGGCGAACAGTTTTAAAGGGCGTCGGCACGGCGCTGGGGCTGCCGCTGCTGGATGCAATGATTCCGGCTCTGACGGCGGAAGAGCGCACGGCCGCCGGTGCCAGTCAGCTGCGTCGCCTTGGCTTCGTGTACATTCCGATGGGATGCGACCACAGCCGCTGGACGCCGGCTGCTGACTCTGTTCTCCAGGATCTGCCGCCGATTTTGAGTCCGCTGGAATCGTTGAAGGACAGGATTTCTGTATTGAGTCAGATGGAACTCAGGAACGCGTGGCCAGGAACTCACGCAACATCAAATGCTTCGTTTCTGAGCGCCGCACATGCAAAGAGAACGGAAAGCAATGACTACTATCTCGGCACAACCGTTGATCAAATCGCAGCAGCACGAATTGGTCAGGAATCACCACTGCCATCGCTTGAACTGTCGATGGATCTGATCGCAGCCGTGGGGCAGTGCGACAATGGCTACGCATGCGTCTATCAGAATTGCCTGGCGTGGTCATCACCCACGACGCCTCTTCCGCCGGAAGCGAATCCTCGCATCGTGTTTGAGCAGCTCTTCGGCGATGGCGGAAACGCGACTGATCGAAAAGCGGCGTTGCAGCGTCGTGCGAGTTTGCTGGATTCTGTGCGGGATGAATTTGCCCGCCTGAAAAAGACTTTGGGGCCAGCCGACCAACAGCGGATTGTGGAATATCAGGAATCCGTGCGCGATGTGGAGCGACGAATTCAGCAGGCGGAAGCAGCAGCGGCCGACGATCAATTGCCGGATGTTGATCGGCCTGTCGGGGTTCCCGCAAGTTATGGTGACCACGCTCGTCTGATGTTCGATCTGCAGAAACTGGCGCTTCAGGGCGATCTGACAAGAGTTGTCACATTTCAGATGGCCAGGGAAACCAGCAACCGCTCGTATCCAGAGATCGGCGTGACGGAGCCACACCATCCGCTGACTCATCACGGCAACGATCCTGAGAAGATTGCAAAGATGGCGGAGATCAACAAGTACCATGTGTCGCTGTTTGCTGAGTTTCTGCAGCAGTTGCAGCGAACTCCGGAAGCCGGCGGGACGCTGCTGGATCACGTGTTGTATTTGTACGGCAGCGGCATGGGCAATCCGAATCTGCACGATCACATCAACCTGCCGATCGTAGTTGCCGGCGGCGCGGCCGGCCGAATGCAGGGAGGTCGACACATCACGTTTGACCGTCCGACACCGCTGGCCAATCTGCATCTGACGCTCCTGGATCGCGTCGGTGTGTCGCTCGACAGCTTTGCCGACAGCAACGGTCGGGTCGATGATCTGTTTGAACCGGTTTCCATTTGATTCGAGAACGAACGATGGCCATTAGTCTTGTTCTCGCGGCATGCCGCATACTACTCTGCCTTCCGATGCTGTGTCATCCCGTTGCCGCAGAAGGCACAAATGCTGCCGCAGTTGCGGACGCTGCCGAAGCCGCAGATGTGCAGGCGAT
>JAGQQS010000746.1:822-5840 GCA_020426105.1 Planctomycetaceae bacterium | reverse complement strand
TACGCCCGTCGCTCCGCCGACGGGAGCAACGCGGGTGCCATCTTCTTACGCTGGAATCCTCACCAGCAGTCAACCTTTGAATCCGCGTTATTCGCGAAATCCGCGGTTAAAAACTACGGCCGATTGAACCGCGGATTGCACGGATGAATCGCCACGCCACAAGACTTTTATGGACAACAGCAGTATTCCTGCGCCGCGGAGTCGCTTGCAAGTCGGCGGTCTACCGACGCGGGGGCCGGGTCTGTTTTGCCGTGATGGCAACATTTTCACTTACATCCACGCGATGGGACCAAACGACGGACTAAAGGTCAATCGCCGTCACGTTGCGATGATAGTAGCCATCACTCTCTGAGTGATGAATGCCTTTGGGGATTATAGTAGTCATCACTCTCCCAGTGATGAATGATTCGAGCCGCGTTTTGCGAACTTCGTCTCTCAGAGAGACGTCTACTTTGTCAAAGGCACTGCCGTTGGGCCAACGGTAAAGGAACCAGATCAGGCGCTGGCGAGTTCCTGAACCGCCTGCCATTCAGCGGCGGTGACAGGCTGGATCGAGAGGCGGCTCCCCTTTTTGAGTACCATCATCTGCGAGGCCACCGGGTGGGCCGCCAGCATGCCGCGTGTCACGGGTTGCTCAAAGATCCGCACAAGTTTGATATCAACCATGTACCAGATCGGATTCTCCGGCGTGGCTTTTTCGTCAAAGTACTTGTGCCCAGGCTGTTGAGCAAAATGATCGGGGTAGCCGGATTTCACGACTTCGGCAATACCCGCGATAGACATCGGATCCGTATTGCTGTGATAAAAGAGGACTCCGTCGCCTCGCTGAATATCGTCCCGAATCATGTTGCGGGCCTGATAATTGCGAACACCTTCCCAGGTGGTTTTCTTTCCCTTACTGGCCGCAAGATCGTGAATGGAAAACACATCGGGCTCAGATTTGAACAGCCAAAATCCGGGCATGTTGATCGAGACCCTATTTGTTGCTGGAAAAAATTCGCAGTTCATCACGACGGTTGAAAAGTTCATTCAGCCGTTCCGTGGAATACAGTTGCACGACTTTCTGTTTATAGCGAATACGCCCATTGTCGTCTGTGTCCAGATGCTGAGACACATCGACACCGAACTGTTTAAAGATCCGTTCCTTGACACCGTTGGTGATCTGATCTTCGTATGCGTACAGCGCCGCGAACGTCTCCGGGTCAACTCCTCTGCCCTCTTCCAGATCGCGGTGAACGTCGATTCCACCGACCGATACAGAGAAGTAATTCACGTCGGAGGCGGCTGCGGTACTCTGCCCGGTCGCGATGAACATGTCGTTCAGATCGACCACCGCCTTACGGGCTTTCTGGTACGCCGTCAGCATCTGATCCGAGTACTTGGACGGGTTATCCTGTTGAGCGTTCAGCATGGACGGCAGTGCAGAGTCGAGATGACCGCAAACAAATCCTGCGGCAAACAGCACGAGTCCACTTACAAGAACAGCAATGCGACGCATGATTTACAATCTCCCGGCAGAACCCGTGTGGAAAACTGTCGAGCGTCGCTGCAGAAGCACACTCAACCGCAGACAGATAGTCGAAATCTCACAATATCCCGGGGTTCAAACGAAACAAAGTAGGAGACGCACGAACTTGTCGCAAGAGCCACCGGGTGTTGTGATCAAATTCGGCATGGAAAAAGCCGAGACTGGTGAGAAAAGGTTGACGGTCTGCCTCCCTCGTTTCACCCGACCCGATATCGCTGTTTAATCAAAATGCTTCAGGACGTTGCCACCGAAGCCGGATGGAACGGGACCGACTATGCGGCCCGGCGATCCTGGAGCTGGGTTTGCTGCGGTTTCTCCAGCGGGAGCGTGCGACTACGAGGGGCATCGGCCTTATTCTGATCTCGGCCAGCGGGTCCGAACTGAAAACTGACGGCGGCGATAAGGCCGCAGACTGTGAGAGCAATGAAACAACCGATTACAGCCAACTGATCGTCAGAAAACACACCTGAAAGATCCATTTGCAATTCCTTACTGAATTATTCACAGCCGACACCGGCAATTTCTGCACCTACCTGTTTTCGACGCAAAGCGCCAGGCGGCTTCAGAGCGGGTTCCTTTGGGATTGATACTTCTCAGAGGCGAAAAGCAGCCTCAGCAGATATTCCGGACCGGAAGCCTGGGCAAACAGGAGGATTGGTTCGGGCAAGGCAAAGATTGCTGTCGGAAACCGATCCCGAGCGATGGTTCGAACGGAACTCCTGAGTCTGTTGTGACGATGACAACGATAATTTCAATCATGCTACAGTGACACGTGCGACTGGATTGGATGACGCCTTCACTTTCTGTGTGGCTCAGCCGGAAAACACGACCTTACTTTAATCGTCGCTGATCACTCAGAGCGTGATGGCTGCTTTTGTCGCACGTGTCTGAAGAATCGTAACCAGGTGGAGGCATGAAAATCACACTCTGCAATCTACCGGTCAGCAACTGGCCCTTTGTTGGTGCGGCCCGGGGTATCGTCTGGATTGTGATCGTGGTGACCACGATCACAATTGGCGGATGCACGGATCAGAAGCAACAGGCGGAAAATCTGGTACGGGCTGCCATTGAACACAGTGACGCGGATCATCACGCGGACGCGGTTCAATGTCTGGACCGGGCCATTGCGTTAAATCCGGGACTTGCGGAGGCCTTCTATCTGCGCGGAACCTGCAATACCAGGTTGAACCGACCGCAGCGTGCGGCCGAGGATCTTTCGGCAGCCACGCGGCTTAAACCGGGTTGGGACGAGGCCTGGTGCGCTCTGGGCATCGCGCAGCTGTCGTCCGGTGAAACAGCGGCCGGAATCACCTCCCTGTCGAAGGCACTGCAGCTGAATGCCGGCCTGCTGGCGGCGTGGGAAGCACGAGCCCGTGGCTATCGCGACCTGTACCGCGCGGAGGAAGAACTCCACGATCTGGGTGAGGTTCTGCGGATCGAACCTGCTGCGGTAGCTGCACTGCTGCGTCGTGCGACATTGCTTGCGGAAATGAGTCCCGAGAAGGCTGCAGAGGACCTGAGTCGCGTGATCAGCCTGGAACGTGACAATGCAACGGCATGGATGGAACGGGGACTGTGTTACAGCCGCATGGGTGATACCGACCGCGCGCTGGCAGACCTGAATCTGGCCTGCCGGCTGCGGCCGGACGATTACCGACCATGGCTTGAGCGTGGCAAAATTCTGCGCTCGCTCCTGCGTGCCGATGACGCTGTGAGTGATCTTTCCAAAGCGGCGGAACTCGCTCCTGGCGACTTTCGCGTTCGCCTCGAACTCGGCCGGGCCTACCTTGATCATGCCAACGTGACTGCAGCGGAGTCGAATCTGCTGTTGGCGGAACGCCTTTCGCCAAACGATCCGGAACTGCGGCTGGCGTTGGCTCAGACCGACATCGCTCAGGGCCGTCGCGAGAATGCTGTCGTAAGGCTTCGAGAACTACTCACCGGAATCGACACGCTGCCGGCATCACTCACTTCCAAAGCGCGAATCAGTCTGGCGGAACTGCTTCAGGAAGCGAACAATCCTGATGAAGCCATGGCGTGTGTGGAGCAGGTACTTGAAACGGAGCCGTCGGATACGGCGGCGCTGCGAATTCGTGCCGCTCTGCTCGCGGATTCCAATCGCCGCGAAGAAGCGATCGAGGACTACACGCGGTTGATTTCTGCCAACACGGCACTCAAACCGCCGGCTGTCGAACAATCGGTGCTGGAACGTGGTCGATTGCACCTCGCAGGCGAAAACTGGTCGGCCGCGATTTCCGATTTTTCGAAATATCTGGAAGACCATCCGGATCATGTCGAGACGTTAACGTTGCGGGCCCGTGCGTATCTGGCTCAAAAAGAAGCAGATCATGCGATCACGGATCTGACACTCGCGCTGCTGCAGAAACCCGACGCCGTCGATTTATACGTTTTGCGAGCGGCCGCGTTTGATGAGATGGATGAGCCGACTGCCGCGCTGGCGGATCTGCAAAAGGCCGTTCACCTGTCACCGACGAATGCATCACTGATACAGCGTGTGGCCGAGCGGCTCTATGAGGATCATCAGTATGCGAAGTCTGCCAGACTCCTGGATGCTTTGGCTGAGTCACCGGCGGGCTCCTTGTCGGCCTCTCAGCGATTGCTGCGCGGGCGCGCACGCCTTGCGGCGGGTAACACGGACGGGGCATGGGAAGATGCCAGCGCGATTTCCGCTGCGACACCTGAGGCAGAACTGAACTCCGCGACAACGCCGGCCGATGCGGTATCGGCAACGGACGTGATGCTGTTGCAGTCCATGATTGCGCTGCGGCGCGGTGATGATGCCGAGGCCCTGCAGTTGATTAAGAATGTGCCGGAAACATCACTGCCGCCAGAGACCCTGTTCCAGTACGGTCAGGCTCTGGTCCGGCAGAATCGGACCGATGAAGCCATTCAGGTTTTTTCGCACCTGTTGAAATCGGATGCGTCAAACACAACGGTCCGGCTGGCGCGGGCTGCGGTATTCAGGGACACTGCAGACTGGCAGGCGGCTCTCGATGATGCGGTCCGAGTGCTCGAAATACTTCCGGATGATCCACGGGCTTTGCAGATCAAAAGTCTCAGCCTGTTTCAGAATGATCGTTTTTCCGAAGCACTGGAGACGCTTGATCATCCGGCCTTGCTGCGCCGCGATACCATCGATTCTCGCTGGATGCGGATACTCTGCTGTTCGCGACAGGATTTGACGTTTCGACAACTGGAAGAACTGAATGCTCTGCTGGGAATCGTTCCGCACCACGAAGCAGCGCGGCTGCTGCGGGCAGAAATTCTCGAAAAGCTGGGGCACTTTGATGATGCGATTGCGGATTTGAGTGTGGCGCTTGAGCAGAATCCGGGGAACCTGTCGGTGATCAGGAATCGAGCTCTGTTGAATCAGCGACGGGGCAATGCGGCTGCGGCCGTGGTCGATTTTTCGACGGCCATCGATTTGTCGCCTGATGATGCGGATCTGTATTACCGGCGCGGGATTGCG
>JAGQQS010000746.1:0-676 GCA_020426105.1 Planctomycetaceae bacterium | reverse complement strand
GCCGCGTACGCCAAGGCTGTTGAAATTCAGCCGGAACATGCGGCCGCATGGTACAACCGAGGGAATCTGCTTTTCAATCAGGGCAAGCTGCAGCAGTCCGTCGATTGCTGGACCATCGCGATCACGATCCAGCCGGATCTGTTCCGCGCATGGAACAATCGCGCCGCGGCCTACGATCGTTTGGATCGCGATGCGGAAGCCGTGGCAGATTACGAAAAGACGTTGCAACTGAATCCGGTGTTTGTGCGGGCCTGGGACAATCTGGCATGGCTGCTGGCCACAAGCAATCATAAAAACGTTCGCGATCCCGACAGAGCCATCAAGCTGGCCACGAAAGCGTGTGAGCTTTCAGAATTCAAAGACTGGAATTGTCTGAACACCCTGGCGACCTGCTGTGCAGAGAATCAGGATTTTACAGCCGCCGTGAAGTGGGCCAAACAGGCGCGTGCGATTGCACCGGAACCCGACCGTCAGGAGCTCGATCAACTGGTGATTGCTTACGAAGCCCACTTGAAAGCTAAAAGCGTCGCCGGTAAGCAGAACGAGGATCGAGGCATCATCCGACAGTAGTGCATCCGACAGCAACGCCAAATCCGCGACTTGATGTACCGGAATTTTCACCTCCATTTGCTTTCGCTTGTCAGCGACCACGGAGAATACAGGTAGAAAAATTCGG
>JAGQQS010000745.1 GCA_020426105.1 Planctomycetaceae bacterium | reverse complement strand
CGGGTCTCCACTTACAAGCGATTTTTAGCCAAATTCTGATGATTCTGACTGGTTGAGCGGAATGACCCGAAGGGCTAACATAGCGATCAGTTCATGATGACTCACTTGCGTCGGCCTTTCAGGCCTTGTCGTTCTGCGATCCGCGAAGAATCCGCTGCGGGTGAATGTTTGAAATAGACAGTGGAAAACATTCCTGATGCCGCACTTTTTCGTGATCCTTCTCGCCACCGTACTCGGTGCAATGTTGCTGTTATCGCCGTGGCCGCCGCTGGGGGTTACCGGCGAATGGGTGTGGCCAAGACATGCACTGCCCGCAGATCTGATCGAGGCACTCGATCGTCTGCTCTGGCCTGTCATTAGTGGTGGAGTTGTGGCAGCTTTCTGCGCTGCGGGCTGGCGACGGATCAAACTCGCCGGACAGTTCCAACAATGCCTGCTGGTACTGGTCCTGACGGGACTCAGTTTCTTCTGGCTGGATGCCGTGCGACAAGCGGCACCGTCTCCCCATCGTGAACTTCGCCCCCTCTGGATTCTGTTCGACAAATTCGCCTCTGGCTATTACTTTGAAGCAGCGTTTAACGTCACATCGACGAAAGAAATGCTGGCAGACTATGAAGCCCGGATCGCTAAAGGCGACGTGCTGCACGAAGGCACGCACCCGCCAGGCTTGTTGTTGTTCAATCGCGGATTGTTGCGACTGACAGCAAAGTATCCGGCGATCGTACGCCTTTCAGAAATGGTTCAGAATCAGGAATCCGTCCGCATGTTTCGCAACGTCGAAGCGGAAGCCAGGATCTCGCGACCACTGTCAAAAACCGAATTCGCCGCACTGCATCTTTCATCGTTGCTCTCCACAATGCTGGCCGCCATGACCGTGATTCCGGTTTTCTGCGTGACTCGCCGACTCACGGATGCCACGACCGCATGGCAGGCCGCGGCACTGATGATCACTGTGCCCACGATCGGCGTATTCGTTCCACGTTCTGATGTCGTCTACGCCTGCACGGGAATGTTCCTGACATGGTTCACGGTTGCCGGACTGCTGACTGAAGATCGCGCTCACCGCTGGATATTTTCAGTACTTGCCGGACTTGCATTGTTCGGATGTCTGTTGTTGAGTCTGGCACATGTGCCAATCATCGTGATGCTCGCAATCTTCACTTTAGGTTTTGTGTTGCAGGACTGGAAACATCGCATCCGTCAGACATGCGAATTGACCATCGTCGGCACCGCATCTTTTGTGATACTGTGCGGGATCTGGCAGCTGGAAACGCACTGCAATCTGTTCAACGTCTGGAAGATGAATCTCTCGAATCACGCCGGTTTCTATGCGCAATCCGTGCGCACATGGTCCGCATGGTTTGTGGTCAATCCGCTTGAACTCGCGATGTCGATCGGCCTGCCCATGGCTTCGATGGCGGCGTTGCTGCTGGGGCGAACTATTCGAATGTCCTTTCTCGAGGGACTAAGAGGACTGACAAACGGCCGCATCTTCGCAGTGGCCTGCGCATTCACATGGATCCTGTTGTGGTTGTCCGGCAAGAATATGGGCGAAGCCGCGCGTCTGTGGTGTTTTGTGACGCCGTGGATGGCGATTATGGCCGCTCAGGCCATTGAACCTTCCGCGAATAATGCACGCGGAACGTGGCTCATGCTGCTGGTCATGCAACTTGTGACAGCCACAATTACCGTCGGGCGAGTCAGCGGATTTCTTGAATTCGCGGTTGCTCCATAAACCAGTCAAACAACAGCCGAAAGGCTGGTGAGAAATCAACGGGCGATTGCACCATCCAGTCATGAATCTCGTCGGGCGGCATCCACCTGACGCTTGTGATTTCACCTGGATCCGGCGTCACCGCAGCGTCTGAGCAACAGCGATACAATACGGTAAATTCGTGTGATGTATCGTGACATGCTTCAAATTTCTGCAACCGCTCAACCGCAGACTCAATGCCAAGTTCTTCGAATAACTCGCGCACCGCCGTGGCGTCATAGTCTTCCCCGGCCGTGACGTGACCCGAACAAGAGGATGTCCAGACAGAGGGAAACTCTTCCTTGGTATCGGCGCGCTTATGAATCAACAGCCGACCATCGCTGCGAAACAAGAATACATGGACCGCGCGATGCCGTAACTTCCTTCGATGAACCTCAGAACGAGCCATTTGTTCGATCACCTGATCGTTGTCATTGACAACGTCGAAGTATTCTTCAGGATTCTGCAGCATGTTTGGCCTCTCTTTTCACACGACCAGTCATACTGTCGCCTGGGACGCGACGTTAAACAAGTCAGTTCTCTGTCACCTTACTGCTGAAATCCCGTCGGCAGAGCGACGGGTGTACCGTACGCCCG
>JAGQQS010000744.1 GCA_020426105.1 Planctomycetaceae bacterium | reverse complement strand
CGGACGCTCGGCTACATCGGCACCTTCTGCGTCGCCAAGAAGTTCCTTGCGACGTGTTTCAAGTGCAAGATCTGCTTCGATTTGCAGCTGCGTCTGGTTTTCGATACGACCGTTGAGCTCGGTCAACTGTTCTATTGAGCGCTGAATTGTCTGATTCAATCCATCGATCTCAGCGCGTCCGCCAGGGGGAATCTGAGTCCGCAGGCGAACTCCATGGCTGAAATCCCAGGATGCCATTTCCTGAGGGGATACTCTCCACGTCGGATACAGGACACAGGTCTGTTCTCCGAGTTCGTTTGGGCCGGTGCCCAGCAGAAATTCCCCGACGTAGATCACTTTGCCCTGCCCGTTGTCCGCAAACACATGAATTGGCGGAACGACGATCTTCTCCTGACCATTGGCGTCCGTGAATTTTTTATCCAGCGTAAACCCCGGCGTGGTCGAGCCCAGCCCCGTGACAAACAATCGTCCGCCCTGATTCTGCACGGGGGCCGGATTCGCAGGGGCAAATGTGTATTCGTAACCCCACCCGAGTTTCAGCGCGGCCAGGTTCGTCTGGGCAGTCCTGAGATCGGCAGCAGATTTGTCGAGTTCTACGATCGCTTTTTCGCTTTTGGCCGAGGCTTCACGCAGCTTGTCGGCGACTTCCCCACGGCGGTATCCCAGCTTCGCAGCCAGCCAGAACTCCACGAGCAGCCCGATGATGACAAGCGAACCACAAATAATTCCAAGTCTGCTCATCAATATGACTCCAGCGGAATCTGAAAAACATGATCATTCGGCAAAGACACAACCGCGTATCCCGTGAAACAAGAGACCGTATTCGAAAATCGGCGAAACCCCCGTGTCATCTTCGCCGGGACCGCAGAGCAGCGGCAACCCTGCGCGATTCAATTCCTGGCAAACGCCAAAGCATCCACAGTCTATCTGACAGCGATACTCTACGCATCCTGCCAAATCGGATAAGTCATGCTAATCCCCGGAAAACCAGACGGTCAAGCACTTTCCCGATCGATACAGACGATAAATTCGGAATGACTGAACAGGCCTCGATTAATTCAGTCGGTTTCGGGCCGCGGCGGATTGGCCCAATGCTTCGTCGGATCGCTGCCGCGAATCACGACGCCTTTCTCGTTCCAGTGCATTCCGGCTCGCACATGGGCTGCGGCGTACCTCAGTGTCAGCCCGCAACGGCGCCGCGCGGACATGTTGGGGTCTGACCCGTGCAGCAATAAATCGTTGTGGATGGAAGCCTGCCCCGCTTTCAGGTCATCGACGACGATTTCGCCATATGACTCGGCATTCAGGACGGTCTGGTCCAGCACATTGTGTTCTTCAGGGGTGCTCTTGCGGTACGTCAGATGGCCCGAATGATGCGATCCGGCGATAAACTTCATGCAGCCATTTTCCAGGTCTGCATCATCGATCGCCAGCCACACGGTCACGGCGTGGGATGGCGTCAGCGGCCAGTAACTGGCATCCTGATGCCATGCCACAGCGCGTCCGTCCCCAGGCATTTTGCAGAAGAAATGTGAGCCCCAGGCGACAACGTTTTCTCCCAGCAGATCGGCTACCATGTCAACGATACGCTTGTTGGTCAGGATATCGTAGACGCCTCCATACTTCATGTGCGCGGTGCTGATCGAGTAACTGTTCCCGCCGGATGCCAGGGTCCTGTCGAGCAACCTGTCGAAGTACTTCCGAATCGCTGTGATTTCGTCCGTCGAATAAACATCGACGGGCCGGACAAAACCGGACGCGTTGTAGCCTTCCACTTCGGCACGCGACAACGTTTTCGTGTTCGCAGGATCCGCCGGATGGAATGTTAGATTCCTTTTGAGCGTTTCGAGTTCGTCGTCGGAGGGCGTGATTTTAAAATCTTTTGTCGATGACATGGCTTAGAATCTCTTTTTGTCGTTTATTCACGCTCAGTGCGCACGCGTACCTGAAGGGCGCCAAGCATGCGTGTAATACGTTCTTCTTTTTGATTGATGAACAGCACATTCTCCAGCACGATAGCCCGGCGTTCGTTGCTGGCATGAATGATCAGTCGTCCCGAACGCAGCAGAAGATATTCGAACAAATCGTTGATTTCTTTGTCAATCCGCAGGTTCGGAGCAGAGAACCGCTCAAGGTTGCTCAGGAATCCATGATGATGCAGTAGTTCGTTGCCTTTGACCTCCCAGTAATCAAACCGCCGGCTGATCAGGACGCAGATGTAGAGGAACAACATGATGCCTGAGAAGATCAGATAGAACGTCGCATTTGCCGTCGGCTTGATTTTCAACAGCGCGGTGACGATTTGCGGCGCCAGCCAGGGGTTCGCTTTTAACAGGAACCACAAACCAATCACGATCGTCATGGAAGCGAAAAACCATGTGAGCGATGTGGTGCGCGGAAAATCGAACGCAATCACGACAAGATTCATGGCCAGAATCAGCAAAAAAATCCGGGCACATGCGTTGTGATAGGTATGCCCCTCAGCGGCTGGTACGTCGGTGGATTGTGCCGCAGGGACTTCGGCAGCTTCCGACCCAGGTACCACGTCTGTCACGGTGGATTCCGGGTCTGAGGCAGGATTTTCCGTCGGGACGGTTTCAGGAGTGGAACCTGGTTCGGGCGATTGAGAGTCCGAGGATGCCGCTGCCTCAGCGTTTTCATCGGCGGCCGCTGCTGGATTTGCAGAAGCTGTTTCATCAACCGCCGATCCAAATGAGGCTTTGACCACAGAGATCGATTGCTGCAACTCTGATGCGGCATCAACATTCCGGGCAGCCACACGGATTTCATCCTGAGGAATACCGCCTTTGGCCCACATGAAAATGCCGCAAAACAAGGCCGTTAAGACGGTCGGATAGAGGTAAATGATTTTGGGATATGAAACCAAAAAGACACTTTCCGGTTCGGAGCCGGAGTTCGATGGTGCAGTAACGGCATCACTGGAAGGTGTCCCCTGGCTCATAGTTCCTGGCCTCAATGTACAAGTTAAGTTTGTCTGAATCACGACGCGGTTGTTCGAATGACCGTCGGACCGCAACATGCTCGCAGCACGGAATTTAGCGGCAGGACCGTGAAGATGCCAGGCTTCCGCTCTCTCAAGACCGCTTACTCTTGACGGTTTTGCCCGTCCGGGAAACCCGCTGCCGCGTGAACTGCCGCACGACAATTTTTTTTACGCAGGCCCGCAGGTGTTTCCCACGCCTCTTCGCTGAGACTTTTTTATTTCTCGAAATAGTTTGTCCGCCACGAACTGCTTTCCTGATTCCATCAGTGAGTGCCTGCAGTGTCCTGCCGTGATTCAGGGATTTCGCATTTTTCGAGAAATTCTGGCGGTTCAGGGCGTGCAGTCGGCTCCTCTTTGTGGACGAGGCTGTAAGCCAGATCCCGAGTTGAGCAATTGTCATAAGCTCTAAATAAAATAAACAGAGGTCTTCATCGATGAAAAATTCCTGGCTTTCCACTCTTCGAACTTTCGCCCGCGATACCCGGTTGCCACGAATGACGCGGCGAATGAAAACGGATGCCACAAAGCGGCGTGTCGCAGGAGTAGAAAGTCTGGAAGTTCGGCAGCTGCTCACCGGGGATTTTGCCGGGGTTGTCTTCAACGACCTGACAGCGAACGGCGTCAAGGATTCTTCAGACCCTGGCCTGGCGGGCTGGACGGTCTTTGCCGACATCAACGCGGATGGTCAGTTTAACGCTGGCGAGCCGACAACGGTGACTGATGTCAAGGGGAAGTTCACGATCACCGGGCTGCCGGTGCGTGCGGTAACGTTCTACGAAGTGGTTCAGCCGGGCTTCAATCCGACTCCAGGGTTTTCGGACCACAAAACGATCACAATTCGTGAGGGGCGAGTCGTGAAGTCGGACTTTCCGAATGTCACGGCTCCGATAATAAATGGCAACATCACAGGGACAGTATTCGAAGACAACAACGAAAACGGCATCAAAGAGTCAGGCGAACACGGACTGACGGGCTGGACGATGTTCGTTGATACGAACGGCGACGGACTGCTGTCTGAGGGCGAACCGACAGCATTGACGGATAGTGACGGCGACTACCTGCTGACAGATATTCCGGCTGGTCCGGCCACAGTCTACGAAATTCCGGTCGGCGGTCCGCGTCCGACAGCAGGCGGATTGTTTCCGCTTGAAGGGGCGTCAGATCATCACTCCGTGTCCGTCGTCGCCGGCAGTTCCGTGCGGGCTGACTTCGCCAATCTGACACCTCAGACAGGAACAATTCAAGGCATCGTCTGGAGCGACACAAACGGCGATGGACTTCGGGACGCCACAGAATCGCCTCTGGCGAATCGATCTGTTTACATAGACCTGAATAGCAACGGGATTCAGGAGGCGACTGAACCGTCGCGGCTGACGGATGCCGGTGGCGCCTACTCGTTTGCGAATATCCGAACCGGAACCTATCGAGTCAGTGAAGTCGTGCCCGCAGGTTGGTCTGCGAGCGAGGGGCGTCCAGCGTCCGTGACAACGACGGTCTTTATTGGTGGTGTTAACGTCGTCGATTTTTTCAATCTGATCCCTGTCGCCGGATCGATTAGTGGCTCCGTGTGGGACGATGCGGACGGTAATGGTGTGCGTTCCGTCACCGAAGCCGGACTCGCCGAATGGCAGGTCTATCTGGATCTCAATACGAACGGTATTCGTGACGCGGGCGAGCCTCTATTCACGACGACTGAGGATGGTTCTTACACCTTTACTAATGTCTCCTACGGCACAAAGACCGTTCGTGAAATACTGCCATCGAACTGGTCTGCCACGAACCCAACAACGGGCGCGACTACCTTCCGCGTTCTCAGCGGCAAAAATCACACTGGCGTCAATTTTGGCAACCGCGAACGTATTGGCACGATTCAAGGCAGTGTCTGGAACGACTCGGACGGCGACCGAGTTCACGACGCGACGGAAACGGGCCTCGCGGATTGGACCGTGTATCTGGATCTGAACAGCGATGGCGTCAAAGACGCGACAGAGCCTTCGGTCGTTTCTGATGCCAACGGCAATTACGTCTTCAATCGTGTTCCGCTCGGAACATACCGAGTGACAGAAGTCGTTCCGGCAGGTTGGATGACGGCAGTTGGTAAGCCCAACGCTGTTTCTGCGACGGTCATACTGGGCGGTGTTCACGTTGTTGATTACTACAACCTTGAGCCAGTGACAGGAACTGTCAGCGGGACGGTCTTCAGCGATCCCGATGCCAACGGTTCAATGAGTGCCGCAGAATCGGGACTTGAAG
>JAGQQS010000743.1 GCA_020426105.1 Planctomycetaceae bacterium | reverse complement strand
CGGAAGCCGTCGGCTCGCAGCAACGACGCCTGCTCCGCGAAAATGACGTGATCATTGTGTCGGCGGACAGCCAGGATCCGAACTGTGTGCAGCTTACGCTTGTCAGGGTGGATGCATGAAAGGGCTACGACAGGCGAAAACTGCGGCCACGAGTCCTACCGAAAAGAGTCAATATCGCAGGAGCTTGCAGCGAGTCCTGGAGAGTTGGGCAGACACATGCTTTGGCCGCAAAAAGAACGTAAAAACTATCTGAGATTGCGACGAATGTGTTCCTCAGCAGTCGTTGCAGTGTCCTGCAACCTGACGCATTATTCTGCAACACACGGCCGCCACAAAATCAGCTGCTCGTCACACAACTCTGCGGTGGCACTCATCGATGATCGCAGCTGAAGATGCAATACGATCCGGTCCCGATTCAGGGCGCTATCCTGGGTCACTTCAACCTCCGCAATCGTCAGCGGGTAACGAATGGCAGAGTCAGAGTCGAGTGTATCTGCCGGAAAAACATACTTACTCAGCCAGCGAGTAAGTGATTCCTGCAGATCGCGATTGTCCAGAGACAGTAGTGGTTCCTGCTGAATCATCTTCTGAACGTATTGTGCAAATCGATATGCGGTCAGCATAGATTCAATTTGTACGACTTCGCAATCCCGATACCATCCTGTCGATCGCTGTTGCGAAGTCTGCTCATCAGCTCGTCCGGCCCCTGCCGCAGCCGTTTCTTCTGCAGCCAAAAGAGCAAACATGCCGTATTCAGGGAAACTCAGTTCCGATGCAGAATCATGCGTCATTCGTTGCTGAAGATTCAGGACTCTGCCGAAAACCTGGTACGATTCCGTGATACGAACACCAAGATCAAACAGCGAACTGACTGGGAGATTCGGTTTCGACGCATCAGCGTTCTCCATCGGGTGTATCAACACCACAATCCTGGACTCATCCCGCTGCAGAGGCAGCGCTGGGCGAGCCAGTGGCGCAGAATCTGCTGTCGGCCGTACGCCGCTGCCTGCTGTCCGACGCTTAAGACCTGTCAAAGTTAAAGATGCGGCGGCAAATACGGGACAGAAAAACATCGCGGTCAGGCTGGCGAACCGGGCCAGGAGCTGCAATTCTTTCGCTTGAGGTGAAAACTCATGAGCAATGAGCAGAACACTGAGTGGGTTCGACTTCGATTCGCGATACAACAGATGCTCCAGAACAGAAGGCAGGCCAGACCGTGAATCCATGAGTTCACCTTGCAACTCGGTATCAGCGCAGGGAAGAATCCGGATTTGCAGCATGGGACTCGTTTCCGTCCGTTCCACAAGAGAGTTCAATTCGCGCCACAAGGTTTCCAGTTTGCGAAAATCCGGGTTTTTAAGTACCTCGGTCAGATTCTCTGAAACGGCCATCTCAGATATTTCTCTCAAACGCCGAATCTGTTCAGCAACGATCGCAGGGTCAAAATCCCTCAGGTTCTCAAACCGCAGCTTCAACTGAGATTCGGCTGCTGGCGGCGAATCGTTGTCGGGCGAGTTGATTTGCAGGCAGACGTTGAGTTCTCGCATGATTTCGGTGAAGTTGTCACGATCGATCGTGAAGAATGCCCTCAAGTCCGCGGGTTCAATCTCCTGATGACCGGAGAAGTTGCCAAGCACTCCTGCTACAAAGGGGAGTTCGCGATGCACGGTCGCTCCACCCTCGTGGCTTTCAAAGGTGAATTGGCAGCGTGCTTTTCGAACGGGACCAAGTTTCAATCTGATTGAATCTCTTCTTGGTGTCGATTCCGCAGGCGAAGACGAGGCCACCTGCGGCTCAGGTCCGGACTGAGAGACATGGGGGCGCCGCAACTTGCTGAGTATTGACTCTGATGAAATCCTCTGGTCATCATCGCCCAGTGGGATCGTGGGATTCGGGCTTGGCAGCACATTCGGTACTGCCTCGGATGGTGTTCCGGACGCAGTTTCGCCTTCCGACCCTACGGAAGATGATGCGTGACGACCGTACAGGCCATCCATCAGCCGTTTCAGCCAGTTTCTTCGCGCTCGAGGAGCAGGCTGTGACTCACTCGCCGCAGATTTCCATTGACTTTGCGGTGGATCGGTCGACGCGGCTTCTTCCTGCTGAGGTGGCGATGCATCAGCAACAGGCCTCGACTCTTCAGAAGGGCCACCATACGTTGCAACAAGGTCCCTGAGTTTATCCCGGCTCTCATCGGCCGCGTCAGTCGGCACACGCACCGGCATTTGCGTCAAAAGTTCTTCCAGAACTGAACTTTGCTCCGAATCCGGGAGTTCCAGAACTGAAGAGTCCGGTGTCGGTGAGAATTCTGTGTCTGCTAAAGCAGACGGCGGTATAACTTTCGCAGCCGCTGCGAGCTGAGGTATCACAACCGGCACGACATTTCTCACCTGCTCACGCTCAGCCTTTCTGCGAAATTCAACCGCGACGAATGACGTCCATGGGCTCACCAGTCTGTAATGCAATGATAGCTGCGTTACTCGGCCACGGAGTTCAATATCCTTATCGGGCGACGCGCCCCATTGATGCAGCAGATGGTCGATGCTGTAACTTGCCCACAATACAGCGAGATTAATACGATGCTCCGCCATTAAGAACATTTCTGGCATCACAGTCGTTTCATAGGACTGGTCTGCCACGCGGCCGCGCAATCGAACTGAAGGGACTTTGCCGTCATATCTTCCAAATATCAGTAGAGGCTCTCGAAAGAAGTCATCTGTAACCGAATCGTCCGTGCGGCCCCCCGGAACAATGCCTGCAACGTCTCCACCGGACCAGATCATTTGCGGTACGGATCCGGTACCGAACTCCGGCCTGGGGGGCGTCGTTATCAGCAGCAACGTCCCCACGTCTCCCTCTTTGTCCGGCTGGCAAAGTAATACGTGCTCAGGATGTGGTCCGAGCACATTGTAAGTAAGCACAAAGTCCCGGTTAGGAATCTCGCTTTCCTGACGCAAGGCGATCCTGACTCGAGAGGCCCCGATTTCCTCAATAATCTGAATATCATGCGATGGCGAATCAAACCCACACAGAGGAACCCCGGAATTCAGTTCCAAATTGATCTGAAACACATCTCCTCGGAGAAATCCCGGAGGCAATTGCGGCGGCAGGACCGCTGTTGCCTGAGCCTCTCTGAGATCATGTGAGTCAGCCGGACATAAATCGCTGGCTGTTACGTGCAGTGGAAATGTGAAGTGATACTTTCCGTTTTGAAACTTCAAGACCTGCAAATAGGTAAGTTCGATTCGGACATCCTGCCCGGGCAGAATATTGGCGACACTCACACTGAACACCCCGCAGCTCAATTCCTGCACGAGTGCCGCACCGTGTCCTGCTGATTTCGCTTCCTCAAAAGTCTCAGCGGCTGCAGTCCGTTCTTCAACGACGCCATCTATCACCCGATCTCCAAGAATGATACGGAATCCATGAACTGCAGCGTCGGCAGGCAGTGGAAATATGTAATCTGCACTAATTATCCTCTGATACTGGTTCACAAACCGCTGGACGACTGTAACCTCGGCGAGTGCACCTGTGAGAAACGCAGATACGGCCGTGCTGCGCAATGGTAAAGGGACCAGATTGTCGTCGATCAGAAGGCGTCCCGACACGAGCGGCGGCTGTGCGACATTTGAATTTACAGGATCACCATTTTTGACCAATGACTGCGGCTGCGCGGTCTCGAGTGATGGTCGCATGCGGTTGCCAGCTCGGTCGATCTCCCCCAGGAATTTTACACAACTTGCCCATCGTTTTTCGGGATCTTTGGCCAGAGCGCGTGCCACAATGGCGCGTTCCGCTGGGTTCAGACTGTCCAGATTGGGTTCGCCATGAAGATGCGCATGCATCACTTCTGCAGGGGTTCCGGAAAACGGACGTCGTCCCGTCCTCAACTCACAAAATGTAACTCCTAATGAATACTGATCACTGTAAGGTGTCACCTGCCCGGAAAAGGCCTCTGGTGGTGCGTAAGCAACCGTCATTGACAATGATCCTGAGTCGGCGAGGCCTTGCAGAGCCTTTGCGAGTCCAAAGTCTCCGACCTTGATCGCTCCACCCTGGACCAGCAGGTTTGCTGGTTTTATGTCGCGATGTTGTATTCCGACTGTCTGGTTGTTGACCTTGTGGATCGGACGACCCAGATAATCCAGCGCTTCCGCAGCATCCAGCAGGTAATGCACCGTATCCTCCTGGGACATTCCGGCCCCCCCATGAGCATGCACCCGCTTCAGTACAGACAGCAGGCTTTCGTCGGCCAGTTCGCAGCCAATCACCAGAAAGTCGCCCACAATCCAGTATGCATAAATTGAGAGAAGGTGCGGATGACGGACGCCTTTGAGTACATCAAGAGCCTCGCGTTCACGCTCCCCGAGCGGCCCAAGCAGCGAGACTCGTTTGAGTGCAGTCGGAACATCACCGGGCCCTCTTGCTTCCCATACCTGACCAAATCCTCCCTCGCCAAGCACACGCACAAGCCGAAATCCCGAAATTGGTTCCATGCCGGTATGCCACGAATCGCTATGGGAATCCGACTTCGTTGCCTTCAAATCATATTTGCTCGTTCCGGCATACAAAGTGTTCTCGGGAAATGCCAGTTCCAGGATTTGAGGGTGTTCCCGGAGAAATGTAAATCGCTGCAGATACTCGTCAACGTCTGGTCGCTGTTCTGCGGAAATCCGTGCCGCAACTTCACCAGCGATCAGCCGCCCAATAATGTTTCGTCTGCCCTGCAAACCAAACTGGCTGACATAGAACTCAACAGGATCAGGCAAAGGCTCCTTTCCGCCATTCTTCCGCCATTGTTTCCACATGAACTCAAGATGAATTACGATCAATTCCTGCAGCGTCGGAACATAATGAGGATCGTGCTCATCCGGAAGGAACGCTTCAATCCGAGGCATTCCCCCGATAACCCATGCATGTTCGAACGCACGACGCCGGTCCTCGTCGGGATGAGTGGGAATGTCGTTGTTCTCAATCATAGGGTTGCCTCTGAGACGCTCGGCGGTATCTGTAAACTGACCAGCCACCGGGAAAATTATCAGTTCGTCAAGAGAAACAGCATTACGAACACAAGCGTTCCAGGCAAGCGATGTGCGCGTCCCATTGTTTGAACCTGTGTGCAACTGACAGGATCGTTTCTCAGACACATTTTGTCGGGGCGGAACGGTCGATAACGACCACCGGGCACGAGTTCATCGCGATGTCTCAACAAGTTCAAATTCTTGTCTTTGTTTTGCCTGGGTTCCATTGGTGTTTGCCGTTGACGGAGTCGGAAAAAAAAGCGTCCATAATACCAACAAAAACATAAATCTTGCGGTAAAACGGACGAAATCAAAACAGGACAAGCCATGGTCAATCTTGCAAGGTCTCTCTTTCAAAGGAAAGGCGGGCTGCTGCGCATGTCGGAGGCAATTCGGGCGGGTGTCCATCGCGACACGCTCCGAGTGATGGTTGAGCGCGGGGAACTGGAAAAAATCAGCCGGGGACTCTATCGGATCATCGATTCGCGAACGCCGTCGCATCCCGACTTAGCGGCGGTTGCCGTTAAGGTTCCACAAGGAGTCATCTGTCTCATCTCAGCACTGGCCCGCTACGAACTGACGACACAGATTCCACATGAGGTTTATCTGGCGATAGATCGCAACAGCGAGCCCCCGCGAATTGAATTCCCGCCGGTCCGAACATTTCGCTTCAGTGGAGCAGCATTCACGGAGGGAGTTGACCAGCACAAAGTCGATTCTGTGGCACTGCGAGTGTACTCGCGAGAAAAGACGATTGCCGATTGCTTCAAGTTCAGGAACAAGATTGGTCTCGATACGTGCGTCGAGGCACTGCGACGGTATCGGGAGTCGCAAGGATTCAACCCGGATGCTCTGCTTCGATACGCCGCGTGAAACAGGTGATGCGTCCATACATTGAGGCCGTCCTATGACGGAACGAAAAATTGCTAATCTCCCCGCATCGATCCGGCAAAGACTGCTCCAGGTCGCTAAGGCTTTCGTATGTCTCTGTCATTATCTGCACTGATAGGATCGCCCATACAGGTTTTGAAAAGCGGCATGCACGCAAAGGTATCCAGAGTTCTCTGAAAAAATCCAAAAATCTTTGCGAACTTTCTGACTCT
>JAGQQS010000742.1 GCA_020426105.1 Planctomycetaceae bacterium | reverse complement strand
GTAGTGGACGAGGCGACGAGTCCTTCACATGTACCAGTCGTGGTGGACGAGGCGACGAGTCCTTCACAGCCGGGGACTCGGAGACTCGTCCACTACGGTAAATTCTTTTCTGCCACTTGCCATGAAGAGTGCACGGCGCTTCTATATTGATTCTATTCAATCGCGCACAAAAAAGCCCGACCATTCCTGGTCGGGCCTGTGTTCGGTTGAGGTACTTTTGTGTTGGTTACTGGACTGTCGGTCCGGCACATCGAATCAGATGGTCTTTATCGATGTAAACCACTTCCACCGACTGATCTGTATGACTGAATGGGACCGGCCAGTAGGCGCGAATTGTTTTGTCATAATACACGGTGCATTTGTAGTGACAGTGATGCAGTCGGCAGGGGCCGACCAGCGGATAGACCTTACATTCATCAAGTCGATCCACCATGGGCTCCACGACGATCCTGACGTTGTTGAACTGCGTTTCCTGAAAGAACGCAAATCCACCGGCTGGTGTATCCGGCAACGATCGCATCACCTGATCCTCGCTTGGCGGATCAACGCAGAAGACGTCGCCTTCGACCGGGTCAAGCACCGGCGTGCGATCGTAACGCTCCTGAGTCCACAGCTTATCTTCAATCAACTGACTTTGATGAGCTGAAATCGGGATGAAAGGAAGTGTCTTGAAGAATGTCATTCCTCTCCAGGCGACACCAATGAATCCGTTCGTCAGCAGGCAACCGCTGTTCGTCATTGTGGACAGACAGATGACTGCCACCACGGCATTTCGTCGCAACTTGCTGCCAAGCGTCTGCATGGGTTTCTTCCCGGTATTCATCGTAGGCGAATTCATGAATCGAGTCCTGGGCTTGTGGATCTGCTGTCGATGATGTGCGACTGGCGAATCCAGAGACGTCACACCTAAACTAAGGCGTCTTTCCTGATATCGAACCATCCTTTCCGCCGACTTGTGAAAATGTTTCGATTTTAAGGATCAAGCGATAAGAATCGAACGTATCGGTCATGCCGGTCTTTCAGAGCGGCTGATCGCCAGGCGAAATTAGGCGTTCAGACGCTGGTCCGGCAGAATCTGCCGCAATGCAGAATATGGCGATGTTAACCGTCGAGAGCCCTCAATGTGCGGTGCTATGCAAACGACGGTGGCTGGCCGGTGGACTCAAGGACCGACATCCACAAGTCTCCATTGGGATCGACCTGGTTGCGTTCGCGAATCGCGAGCGGTATTGGGACATGGACAAAGCGGCCGTGCCATCGGCCGACAACCATTTCAGTGCGGCCACACATCGCTGCGTGAACGGCGTTATGAGTCAGTCTCAGGCTGTATACGCTGTCGAACGGATTCGCGGGCACACTTCGAATGAGATAGCTGGGATCGATGTACTTTAGATTCAGCTCAATCCCCTGATCGGCAAAGTGAGCGTTGATGCGATCTTTCAGGAAGAGACCAATGTCACCCAGCTTTGCATTCCCGGAGGCGTCGGTGGACGCCGGACATTCGGCCAGCAATGACTGACCAGCTCCTTCGGCCACAACAATGACAGCATGTCCTCGGCGTTTCAGTCTGTCCTGCAGACTGGTCAGCAGTCCCTGTGGGCCATCGAGGTGAAACGCGACTTCGGGAATCAGCACGTAATTTGCGTCGCTCTTGGCCAGCGCCGCATAGCAGGCAATGAACCCGGAATGGCGTCCCATCACCTTGACCAGCCCCACACCATTCGGCGAAGAAATCGCCTCTGCATGGGCCGATCGAATCGCCTCGGAAGCCATCGAGAATGCGGTTTGAAACCCAAAGCTCTGGTCAATGTACATAATGTCATTGTCGATCGTTTTGGGAATTCCCACGACCGCGATCTTTAGCCCTCGTGAAGCGATCTCTCGCGTAATTGACAGCGCGCCGCGCAGAGTTCCGTCGCCACCCACGACGAATAAAATGTTGATACCCATCCGTTCCAGACAATCAACAATCTCAGCCGGATCCTGCTGGCCCCTCGACGTTCCCAGAATTGTGCCTCCATCTTCATTGATGTGGCTGACGAAATCAGGCGTCAGTTCCATCACCGGGTGGCCATGTTTCGCGACAAAACCCTGATAACCATTGCGAAATCCGGTAATCCTGTGAACCCCGTAACGAAACGTCAGTTCCATCACCAATGCACGAATGACGTCGTTGAAACCTGGACATAAGCCACCACAGGTAACGATGCCGGCTCGTGTCTTTGACGGATCGAAGTAGATCTTCTTACGAGCGCCAGCCGGCTCGAAGCCCGGCAGTTCGTGCGTCGGCAGACCGCGTGCGATGGCGATTGATGCAATATCGTCAAACAGCACACGGTCGGATTCATCGACATTGTTGATCGACTGATTCCGTCCGGACAGGAGCGCTGCCATCGGCGAGTCCACTCGACACGTACCGAGCGACTTCACCACAAAATCATGGGCGTCAATCACGCATCACCCTTTCTGAAATCGTCCGGACAAATCAGCCAGTGGTTCTCATTCCGGCCGCCACCCCCTGGACGGATAATCGCAACAGATCCCGCAAACGCTGCAGCTCACTTTCATCCGTGGCACTGTCCAGTTTTCGGCGCCGTCGCAGCAGTTCAATCTGAATCAGATTCAGCGGATCGATGTCCGGATTGCGGATTTCAATCGATCCCTGGAACCATGGAGTTGTGGCCAGCAGCTCCGACCCGCCGACGATATCCAGAATTGTCTGCCGCGATCGATCGCGTTCACTGGCGATCAGCATCCAGATCCGACGGCGCTGAACTTCATCGGCGACCAGTTCAGAATAACACTGCCCGACATACATGTCCGTTTTGGCCAGTGCTGTCGCGGCGTTATCGATCGTCGCCTGAAAGAACGGCCACTGACGATACATTTCCAGAATGGTCTGCCAGGCGGAGCGGTCACTGTACTTGATTTCCGACAGGGCGGCGCCGAGCCCATACCATGCAGGGATCAGACAACGATTCTGAGTCCACGCAAAAACCCAGGGGATGGCTCGCAGATCATTCAGCGTTCGCTGTCCTGTGCGGCGCGAGGGGCGTGACGCGATCGGCAGATTTTCAATTTCCTCGATCGGAGTTGCCTCACCAAAAAACTCGATGAATCCGGGCGTCTCAACCAGTGTGCGATAGACCTTGAAGGAAAACGTGGCTAAAGACTCCATCAGCTCGCGCCATTCGGGAAGCACTGGTGGCCGCGGGATATTGCTGGCCACGAGTGTGGCGAACGTGACCTGCTCAAGGTGCCGATACGCGACGTGGAGATCGTCGTATCGTTCGGCGAGCACTTCGCCCTGTTCCGTCAGTCGCAGCGAACCGCCAAGGGCATCGGGGGGCAGAGACAGGATTCCGCGTGCAGCGGGCCCTCCGCCGCGACCGAGCGAGCCGCCGCGCCCATGGAAGAACGTCAGTCGAATATTTCGCGCCGCCGCAACCTGATGCAGTGCGTCCTGAGCCCGGTCCAGTCCCCAGCACGCGGCCAGATAGCCACCATCTTTGGTGCTGTCCGAATAGCCGACCATCACGATCTGCCGGTTATTCTGAGCCTTCAGATGTTCCGCATAAACAGGCTGATCGAGGATATTTGACATGACTTCGGGAGCGGATTTCAGATCGCCGATCTTTTCGAACAGCGGAATAATTCTCAGTGCATGCCGTGGCGCCGACGTGGCGCCTTCAGTGGTTCCGGCGCGAGATTCGGCGCAGGCACGTCGCCACAGCCATAGAACTGTCAGCAGATCAGACGGCCAGCGAGTCATACTGCTGATGTGCCCGCCGATGCAGTTGGCGCCAAATCGCTCGACAGCCCGTCGCAGCATACGGAACAGGCTGACCGTTTCCTTTGCCAAAGGACTTAATCGCTCTTCATCAAACGCTTCGATCCGACCCATCGTCTCCACAAGTATGGCTTGTCGCTGTGGTTCGGCAAGCGCAGCAAAGTCGTCGCATCGACCCGTCGCACGCAGAAGTTCGGTCATGACTTCGCGGTAGCGTGTCGCGTCCTGACGCACATCCAGACGTGTCAGATTCAGACCAAATACCCGCGTCAGATCCAGCCAGCGCTGCACCTCAACTGCCAGAGCCTGCTGCCCATGGCATGCTTGCAGACTCACAATCAATGCCGCGACGTCGCCCTCCAGTTCCTGCCCATCGCGATACGCTCCATCCAGCGCAGTGTCGGAAAGTTCGTGGCATCGCGACTGATGCAGCCGCCACTCGATCAGCCGAATCCAGCGTCGACAGGTCTCGTGCGGCGCGACTCGAGCCAGCGTAGCGGCGAACTCCGGCCAGCGAACCTCCGCCTGTGCGACCGCATTCGGAAGATCATTGCCCAGGGACACCTCGTTGCGGGAAACAGACAGGAAGTCATAGAGTCTGCGGCACCAGTCAAGGTGCCGATCAATGGCTGTGTCCCGCAGCCAGATTAGGGTGCGCTCCGTGATCTCCCAGGTGACTCCGGGATGTCCGTCTCGATCGCCGCCCATCCACGACCCGAATCTTAAGAATCCGGGCAGCGCAAATTCGTGCTCCGGAAATTCCCGATTCAATGCCTGGCGGAGCGACAGGCAGATCTCCGGAACAACTTCCCACAGTCGAGGCATGATTGAAAGGCCTCGCTCGACCTCTTCCAGCACAGAAGGCCGCATTGGACGCAGAAATTCGGTCTGCCACAACACCGTCAGCTCTGCGCGCAGTCGAGACAGGACGCCCGCTCTTTCGCGGGGCAACAAATCGTCTCGATCCAGTTCCTCCAGACACTGCCGCATTCGCCGGAGCTTCGATCGAATCGATCGGCGTTTGGCTTCGCTGGGATGCGCCGTGAACACCAGTTCGACATCCAGCTTGTCGAGTGCTGCCTGAACTTCTGCAGCGCCCAATCCCGCGGCTTTGAGCTGCTGAATGGAAGCGCCGATCGATTCGCTAATCGGGTCCGGGTGTTGCTGCTGCTCACGCGCACGCAGCACGCGCACTCGCTGGCGATCTTCTGCCAGATTCGCCATATCGAAGAAAATGCTCAGCGACCGTGCGACCAAACGCACCTGGTCCTCGTTCAGGCCATGGATTCGCGTTGACAGCGTAGCCTCCGCACCAGGCACATTACTGCGACGATCCCGCGCCAGGTGCCGAATCTCTCCGACGAGTGCGACCGCTTCAGCACCTTCATCCTGCGCCACAATCTGCCCCAACAACTCTTCCAGGAGCTGCATGTCGCGGCGAAGTTGATCATTATCGACCATAAATTAAGCAAACCTGGTGGGTAGCAGGACTGAAACTTTCACGAAGAACCCCTCACGGTGGTGTTGTCAGGGTTCTAATGCACTTGTGCACAGTCCGTGCCGAAATTGCCACACACGCGCAGGCTAACGTTCCCGCTTTAAGCCGAAAGAAACGGCGGACCTTCGAAAACTAAGGTCTCCGGGAACTCCTGCTCGCTGTCTCTGCTATTTCTCCGCGACCGGTTTGCGAGCCCGAGGGGCTGCGGTCGTTGTTCCGGTCTGTGCTGCGTCTTCACGGGGTGTCGCGACAACAGCCCGTTCACGCAGAGCTTCTGCAGAAACAAGATGGACAAGTTCCTGTCCAAGGCGATCCATTTCCATCACGATCGAATCGATGCGTCCCGCCAGATAGAGATAGGCGGCCATTGCCGGGATCGCGATCAGAAGACCGACGGCAGTGGTCAACAGGGCCAGGGCAATGCCGTTCGCCAGAGTTTGCGTTTGTCCCATCGCCCCGGCCGTGGCAATGTCGTTGAATGACCGAATCATGCCCACGACAGTTCCCAGCAGTCCAATCAGCGGACTCAGCGTGGAAACCCCATTCAGCACGCGCAGACCTTTTTTAAGCTGCGTTACCTGGCGTTCGCCACCATCAAGCACCGCCTGTTCGACTTCCACGCTGGGGCGCCCCCATTTGCGGACACCGTGCATGAACACGTCCGCCATCGGACTCTGGTTCTGGTGGCAGACAGCGATGGCTTCACTTTTATCCATACGGCCGGCTCGCAGATGCATCAGGAATCTTTCGACGAACGCCTTCGGGATGACCCGTCGGCGGCGGAGAATAACGAGCCGCTCGACAACGGACCAGACGCCGATCACAGATGCCATGATAAAGGCGACAGTGAAAGGACGTCCCATGGCATCCGCAATTCCCAACACGTCGGTCGGAATCCCGGATGGCGTCGCTGGTTTTGCGGCTCCTGACGGCTCGGATGATGGTCCCGCGGGAGTCGGCTCGGCACCGGCCGCTGGCAGGTTTGTTGAGTTGTCCTGCGCGATTGATTGGCAGGTGATCAGCAGAACAAAGGCGATAAACGCCATTACGATGATTCGAATCGTCACAGAATACGGTTCCCGATATTGCCGAGTGTTTGCAGTTCGAAAGTCCACGATAATTGTTGAGTTATACCGCACGCGGGAAAAAATGTTATCACGATCTCCGGGATCAACGTATCAGCGCCGACGATTTCAGACAAATCCGCGTTGCCACCATCGTTGTCTCCGCCGTTAAAGAAATCAATACGAGCCACGCAGTGTGAAAAGTCCGTGCGTGCAGATTACGAACCCGCCCCTTCCAGTTTCTTCAGTTCCTCAGTGGCATTGGTCACCAGATCCGATGCGGGGAATACCCTGATGAATTCCTTAAAGTCCCGAATCGCGAGGTCCGTCTTCTTTAACGCGGCCTGGCATGAAGCTGCCTGAAACAGGGCCTGAGCCCGTAGTTCATCATGTCCCGCATAATTCAAATAGACTTTGAAAAACTCCTTCGCTGCCGTTTCCGGATTTGATTCCATCAGAAACGTTTCCGCTGTTAAGAACTGGCAGCGGGCGGACGTTTCAGTGCCGGTTGCCTGTGGATCAGCTGTTACCAGTTGAAAGTATTGTCGGGCCTTTGCGAAGTCCGGGGGGGCCTGTTGCTTCCAGCGTCGGCCCTGAATGTCATTGAGCTGAAAGGCAAACGGCGACTCCGGACTGCGTTGTTTCATTTCGTTCTGCAGGGCGTCAATTCGGTCATAGTCTTTGCTGGCCAATGCCGCCTCGGCTGAGACGACCCAGACTCGATCGACCCAGTCTTCGTTTGGCACAGTGCCCGCGACAATCTCGGAACGCAGTGTGTCAAGAAACGCAGTGGCTTCATCGACGTTACCCTGTTGCAGCAGTGCATCACCGGTAAACTGTCGCACTTGTGGTGCCAGCGGGCTGGAGGGAAATCTGGCGAGAAATTCTCTGGCCGCTTCAACGGTTGGCAGCCACTTCCGTGCGGCAGCCCGAATTTCAATCACGTGAAACAGCGCGCGTTCTTTCTCAGTGTCGCCATATCCGGAATCAGCAACGATGGCTTCCATTTCCTTCAGGGCTGCATCAAGCTGACCCGCTTCCAGCAGACTTTCCGCCAGGGAAAGTCGTGCCTGACCGGCAAAAGCGCTGTTTGGAAATTTTTCCAGCAGCTGTCGATGAACGGCATCGGATTGTTCAAATCTTTCCGCGGAGAAATTCATCCAGGCCCATTCATCCAGCAAGGCGTCGAGGCCAGCGGCATCCGGGAACATCGCGATTAGATTCTTCCATGCGAGATCTGCATCGTCGGGCCGTTTGAGCTTTGCCAGTGCACGGGCCCGTTGTTTGCCGGCGTCAAACGCATAAATCATCGGGGGCATGGTTTCAGCACCTGCCGGTACCGAATTTAGGTTCTGAGTCAACTGGTCGAAAACGGCTTTGAAGGCGTCGGCTGTTTTTTCCAGGTCGCCCTGCTCTTCAACACAGCGTGCCTGCATGAAGACAGCCTGAGAGGCCTGGCGAGAATCCGGAAACTTCGCAACGAGCTTTGCAAAGGACATTTCTGACTCAGGGTATTTTCGCCCCCTGAACTGACTCCAGGCGATCCCGGAAAGTCCGGCTTCGTGGAATTCGGAGTTCTCCGGTGCTGCCTCAACGAGCATGAACATTGCCTCGGCGCTTTCCGGTGCGCCCAGTTCAAGAGCTGCTTCAGCCGCCTGGAGGACTGCCGTCCAGGTCTGTGGCTGATTGGCGTTCGTGGCGGCAAGTGACTTCAGGGCCTCAATGGCTTCGGGAAAGCGATGCAGATGGCTGAGTGCAACGGCGCGCGTGCCTTTGATGTCCGCCTGTTTCTCGGCATCCTGAGCTCTCATCAGGAACTCGTCCGCGAACTTCACTGCGTTCTCGAACTGTTTAAGGTTGAGGCTGCTGATCGCAGCGAGTCCGAGCGCACCGCGCAATTCGTCCAGTCGGCCGGACTTCAGAGCGTCGAACAGCAGTGTGACCTGCTGCACCACCTGATCATGCATTTCGCTGTCGAACAGTGACCGTATCAGGTAGTAACGACCAACGGCAACCACGGGGTCTGCCGGATCGTTGCCGGTCTCCACCGCGCGCTTGAGCGTATTAATGGCCTTTGGCAACTCGCCACGCGCGAGAAACAGCCGCCCTGCGAGGATTTGTTCCCGCGGCCTGTCGGCGGCTTCAGGGAAATCCCGCTGGAGTCGGGCAAAGATGCGTTCGGCACGCTCCAGATCATTCAGTTCAAGTCGCAATTCGGCTGCATCGAAAAGACATTCTGTCGTGTGCTCAGACTGCGGCCAGCGATCGGCGATGTCTTCGAACAACTGCGCCGCCAGATGACGGTCACTGCCCGATCGCTCAAGCTGGGCCTGTTGAAAGAGAATATCGGCAGCCAGCGGAGAATCTCCTGCAGATTTCAGAGCTGCGGCAAATTCGCGTCGCGATTCTTCAATGCGCCCAAGTTCGCGCAACGACATGGCGGCCATCAGGATCGCCTGTCCTGCAGAGACCGAATCTTTGGGCACCGCACGGAATCGCTGCAGAGCCTGTTCAAATTCACCGGCACGATACCAGGCTTTTCCAGCCCCAAGATTTGCTGAGACGACAGCCCCGCTGGCTGGCCATGTCGCCAGCAGTTGCTCGTAGGTCGCCGCTGATTCGGTGTATTGTTCTGCCGCAAACTGAATGGCACCCATGCGAAGCATTGCGCGGGGAGCGACGCCGGGATTTTTTTCGGCGATCAGTAATTTATAACGCTCTAACGCTTCAGGAATCTGGCTGTTATGTTCCAGGATCATTCCCAGGCTCAGTCGTGCTTCAGGCAGTACTGACGCGTGCGTTGTCTCTGAGTCAGCCAGTGGTGTCAAAATTGCTTCGGCCTTCTCCCATTCATCCGAATAGGAATATGCCTCCCCCAGAAACAGTTTCGCCCAGTCAACGCGACTGTGATCAGGATGTCTTTCGAGATATTCGGAGAACTGCTGAATGGCGGCCGGATAGTCTTTCAGATAATAACTGCATTCCCCGAGGCGATATCGTGCTTCGGCCGAATTTCTGCTGTCAGGTTCTGCCTGCAGAAACGCAGCGAATTGTGTGCGTGCGGCCTCGTATTTTTCGAGCGAATCAAGTGACAATGCATAGTACAGGCGCGCCAGATTGGTACGCGGGTGCTCGGGGAATTCGGTGAGGAACATACTGAAGGTGTCAACTGCAAGTTCGTAACGCTGACTGCGATAAAACCCGACCCCCAAATTGAAATCGTCGCTCGCCTTGTCCGCCATTGCAGACGTCGGGAACAAGATGATGAAGATCACCATTCCACAAACAAAGCGAATCAGTTGATGGCTGGAGTGACTGAGTTCGCGCTTTATGTCCACAACCGGCCGGGAGGCTGCCGCGGAAACTGAAATGTCATCTGAACCGAACCGGCGCGTGACCTGCCCGACTTTGTTGTTCATCAGGGGCTGTTTGCACATGAGTTTTGGCTAACGGCTGGAAAGTGATGGCGTAGCAGCGTGTCCGTCAGATCCCTGGACCATTGCTTCGGAAGTCGTGATTAACGAAAATCCATGGAGTCCGTTCCACGAGATATGGTACGCAGAGCCCCGACAATTCCGAAGTCCGGAGTCGTTCATTTTGACAATCCAATCGATCCTGCCATCGACACGCTGCCGACCTGAGAGAATTTTGTGATCAGGGAACGGGCGCACAGTACATTTTTGGAGGCGAAAATTGACTTACTCCCCTTGCAGACGGTATGCTCATAGAGCGCGGTCTCAGGCAATTTCGATGCAAACTCGTTCTCCGGAAACCGACGTCCCACCCCGGCTCTCCCTCCTTCCTCAGGATCAGTCACATGCTTCGCGTCAACGCAGGCGGAACGTCACTCTATTGTGATGGGTATCAGCGTCGGGATTTTGTTCAGATCGGAATGGCGGGCATCGCGTCTCTGGGACTGCCGCAGATCCTGGCGGCAAAGGCGACGGCTGAAGGTCAGGGTTTCGCGAAACGCGATACCTCCGTGATTTTGCTCTGGCTGGATGGCGGTCCCGGTCATATGGACACCTACGATATGAAGCCGGAAGCGCCGGCGGAGTATCGCGGCATCTGGAAGCCAATCCCGACAAACGTGCCGGGCATGGAAGTCACGGAGCTGTTTCCGCTGCAGGCGAAGATCGCCGACAAATTTTCTGTCGTTCGTTCTTTACATCACGACACGGGCGACCATTTCACAGCCGGGCACTGGATCCTGACCGGACGTGGTGAAGGCGTGAGTGGGGCGAATACAAAAGGCAAGTATCCATTTTTCGGATCAGTGGCCACTAAAGTCACGGGCGCACGAAAGGCGGGCATGCCGGCCCATGTTGCCATTCCTTATGGGATGAGTATCGGTCTGAGGCCTGGGTATTTTGGCGGTAACTATCTGGGAGTTCATCACAATCCCTTTGAAACCGACGGCGACCCAAATGCTGAAAACTATCAGGTTAAGAATATCGGACTATCACAGGGCCTGACCCTGGATCGTCTGAATGATCGCCGTGCGCTGTTAACATCGATCGATGGTCTGCGGCGTCAGGCGGATGCCTCTGGAATGTTTGAAGCCATGGATAAGTTCGATCGCACAGCGTTCGAGATGGTCACGGGTGACCGTACGCGAGAAGCCTTTGATCTCTCAAAGGAAGACAGCAAAACTCGGGATCTCTACGGTCGACATTCATGGGGCCAAAGCACACTGCTGGCACGTCGTCTGGTTGAAGCGGGAACGACGTTCGTGTCCTGTCACTTTGGTGGCTGGGATCACCACTGGGATTTGAAGTCCGGTTATGAAAACTACCTTCCAAAGATCGACCAGTTGGTCTATGGCCTGCTGACGGATCTTTCAGAACGCGGAATTCTGGATCGCGTGCTCGTTGTCCTGTGCGGTGAATTCAGCCGCACGCCACGGATGAATGACGGCGGCAACGGTGGCCCGCCACTCAGCAAGGGCACTCCGGGTCGCGATCACTGGGGCAACGCGATGGCCTGCTTCATGGCGGGTGGCGGTATTCAGGGCGGTCGACTCATCGGTTCGACAGATCACCTCGGAGAAGCTCCTAAAGAGCAACCGCTGCGCCCCGGCGATCTCCACCATACGATCTTCAGGGTCCTTGGCGTTGATCCCACGCAGCATTTTCTTGATCACTCCGGCAGACCAGTGGTCGCCGTTGATCACGGTGCGGTCATCGAAGATCTGTTTTGAAGTTCCTCCATTTCTGCACCATTTTGAGAATGTGCCGGATTTTTCAGGCAACCAGGTGACATCCTCGCTGGAGAATAGGGGGCAAAACGCGGCTGATGCCCGGCAAGCTGATGCCCGGCAAGTGGGCAAGTGGACTGTCACACGTTCTGCGTGCGCAAGCCGTCAGCCGTATGGTTTGCCGTAGTCTTCGCCCCGCATTGTGCCTGAATAGGAGCCTGAACGATGGATTACCCCGTTTCAAAAAGTCTCACTCGAATGTCCACCATGCTGTTTGAGCCTCATCAGGCGCGGCGCTGGAATTGTGGACTCAACCTGTACCTGAAGGTTTATCTTCGGAAGGTCAACCCTGCGAACGGCGCCGCTGCGGGAACAGCACCGGACTGGGATACGAGAAATACCCCCGGATCGCCAGCTCGGAACATCGTCCGGTGGGGCGACGACGAATTCCGGATCTGGACGGAGCGATATCAGCGGGAGTGCCAGTCGTTTTGGGATACCCGCTTCTGGCTTTGTACTCCGGCGACGTTTTCGTCTCTTGATTTTTCGCAGAATCGACGCACGTACCGCCCCAACATCCGTTGCGGACTGCACCTCACGCTCGTGTCCACACCAGCCGCAGCAGATCATACAATCGATGTGGTGAAGCTTGCCCCGACAGAAACGTTCTACCGCTCGGATTCGGCACACTACGACAATCGTGATATCGATGCGTCAACCACGAATGCCGGATTTCTTCAGCGGGCGCATGTCCATGAAGTTGGACATCTGCTGGGGCTGGGACATTCGAATGAAGGCGATGCATCCTGCGTCAATAACAATCCTGTATGCTACGCCAATGACAACGTCATGGGGGGCGGTGAATCTGTGGCTCCCTGGAATGCCAGTCCATGGCAGAAGGCAATTCAGGCGGTCACAGGTGTCGCTGCCACCCAGTGGCGCGTGTCGCTGGCTGAAGTA
>JAGQQS010000741.1 GCA_020426105.1 Planctomycetaceae bacterium | reverse complement strand
CTGTACGGTGCGATTGAAATGACGCCATACGACGTGATCCGCGTGGCGGGCGCCGAAATCCCTCGGGTCGTGGTTGTGCTCGGGGTAGTGACAATTGTGAATCTGGTGTTTGTGCTGCTGTTCTATAAAGAGCTGAAACTGAGTGCCTTTGATCCGGCTTTATCGACGAGTGTCGGGTTTAATGCGCGGTTCATGCATTATCTGCTGATGGTGAATGTGGCGGTCACGGCCGTGGCCAGTTTCGAGTCAGTCGGTAATATTCTGGTTGTCGCGATGTTTGTTGTGCCCCCTGCCACAGCGTATCTGCTCACGGAACGTCTGAGCATGATGATTTTTCTGAGTGCCGTGATCGCCATGTTGTCAGCACAGCTCGGGCATCTGTCGGCCGTCATCGTGCCGCACGCGTTCGGATTCCGCAGCACCAGCACGTCAGGCATGATGGCACTCTGCGCGGGGCTGCTGTTTTTTGTTGTCTCACTGGTGTCGCCGCGGAACGGAGTCATCGTGCGGATCGCGCGCCGTCAGAAACTGGCATTGCGAATTCTGTCTGAGGACCTGCTGGCATTGTTGTACCGCATGGATGAGCGGTCTCCGGGCTGCACTGTGTCAGCCGCGAAACTCAGTTCCGTCTTGTTAACGCGGCCATGGCTGGCGTCATGGCTGATGCACAGACATGTTCGCACGGGGCATTTAATTCAGGCGGAATCCGGTTATCATCTGACGGATGCCGGGCGTCGGCTGGGAGCTGTGCTGGTGCGGTCCCATCGCTTGTGGGAGCAGTATCTGGTCGCGGAGGGAGGCGTCGCGATGGACCGAATTCACGGGCAGGCCGAAAAACTGGAACACTTCACAAACCGCGAGCTGCGCGATCGTCTGGACGAAGTTACGGCGGCGCCGTCCACGGATCCGCACGGCAGCCGCATTCCGTCGGAGCGAGCGACATAGTGCTGGCGACACTCAACATCCTGTTTTTCATCTTTCATACGCTCATCATGGTTTTCAATCTGACGGGCTGGATATTCCGTCGCACGCGAATTCTGCACATTGTCTGCCTGGGAGCGACACTGTTTTCATGGTTTGTGATGGGGGCGTCCAGGGGCATGGGCTACTGCGTCTGCACGGACTGGCATTTTCAAATTCGCCGCGCGATGGGAATCAACGACAACGTGCACAGCTACATTCAACTGATCGCCAAATCATTCTTTGGCGTCGAAATGGATCGCATGACGTCTGATTTTGCCGCGGGCGGGGGACTGCTGTTTATACTTCTGGCCACTCTTGTTGTATGGACGGCTGATCTGCTGCGAAAACCAGAAAGAACAGAAAACGATGGATCTGGACCGGCTGCGTCGGGAAATCTGCTTTGAAGCCGCGCGGCTGATGAGCACCCGCAAAGAAACCAACTACACGCGAGCCAAATGGCGGGCGGCCAGATCGCTCACACGCAGCTACATTCCGCCGGAGGCGCTGCCAACGGACTTCGAAATCCGTCAATCGCTGCAGCAGCTTGTCGCCGCCGATGGTGAAATCAGAGCGGACGCCGACGCGAACGTAGAAAATCGTCGCTTTCATTTTTTCCTGTCACTGCTGCTGCCGCTGGATCGAGTCCGGCAGGATCTTCACTATCACCCGGAAGGTGACGTGCTGTATCACAGCCTGCAGGTCTTTGAACTCGCCCGAGAAAAATATCCGTGGGACGAAGAACTGCTTCTGGCTGCCCTGCTGCACGATGTCGGCAAAGGCATCGATCCGATGGACCACATCACGGCCGGACTTGCTGTGCTGGATGGATACATTACGGAACGGACGCGCTGGCTGATCGAAAATCACGGGTTGGCACAACGTGTCCACAACGGAACGGCGGGTGTGCGGGCGAAACGTCGATTGACGAACTCTGAAGACAGCGAAGCTCTCGATGCGCTTGCTGAATGTGATCGCGAAGGCCGATTACCCGGCCGCGTGGTGTGCTCAGCCGAAGACGCGATTGAATATATCCGGCAACTGTCAGAAGAGAATCAGGGCGACGAATAACGCATGACGCATTTTAAAAAAAGCTCAGGGCGAGCGGAGCGACGTCAGTCGCCCGATTTTACCTTTCGCCGGGGCCTCAGAAACGGGGAACCATTAGCCAAATGGCCCGAAGGGTGCTGCGCACTATTGGTTTCTGACCCCTTTTCTGAGGCCTCACTTCACAGCCAGGAGTTCAACCACAAAATGCAGATCTGCGTTCGGCGGCACTGATGGCGGAGAACCCTTCGCACCATAGCCCAGATCGGACGGAATCCAGAGTTCAATCATGCCACCCGTACCGACAAGTTGCATGCCTTCGGTCCAGCCAGCGA
>JAGQQS010000740.1 GCA_020426105.1 Planctomycetaceae bacterium | reverse complement strand
AAATGTTGATGATGTCGTTTCAGAGTGGAGAGCCGGTACGACGCATCAGGGCCCGCCTGGTTAAGTCCGGGATGATTGAAAATCTGCAGGCACAGCTGCGCGAGCGGAAAGCGGTAGATTTTATTCTGGAACGAGCGTCATTTGTTGACGTACCGCGGCAGCCACAGAAACTGCCCGGACAGGCTTCTGCTCGATTTGCGATATGCGGAAACATGGATTCCAGCCTGATCGATGATACGAGTGCGGATTCCGACGCCGAATCTGTCTGATATCGACTATTCTGATGCAGCAGGCGCGCGTAGGATGACGTGGCGCCTGTTTTTATTGGTTCAGACCTCCTTAATCTTCAATAGATGCAATTGAATACAGCAGGATCAAGCGTATGAAGGACCCGCGATTCGACTACATGCCGTTGGCCGCCCGAGAATACTCCGCGCAGCGCCAAATGACCGTAGGCGATTTGTTACTCGATAATCGGATCATCTTTCTGGATGGACCGATACACGACGGCAGTGCCAATCTGGTCATCATGAAACTGCTGTTTCTGCAGTCTGAGAACAGACACCAGGATATCCATCTCTATATTAATTCGCCCGGCGGCTCTGTAACTGCGACGCTGGCAATCTACGACATCATGCAGTTCATCGAATGCGACGTCGCGACTTATTGCGTCGGGCTGTCAGCGAGTGGTGGTGCGATTCTTGTTGCGGGCGGAGCTGCCGGAAAGCGCTTCGCACTGAAGCATTCGAAGATCATGATTCACCAGCCGTACGGTCAGGTCGGAGGGCAGGTATCGGATATCGAAATCCAGGCGCGTGATATCCTTGCCGCGCGACAGTTACTTAATGAAATTCTGGCCAGTCATACGAAACAGCCGGTCGAGAAAATTGCCAAAGATACGCAGCGTGATCACTATCTGACGGCACAGGAAGCCAAAGCGTATGGCCTGGTGGATGAAATTCTTGACCGCACGCCGGGCGACAAGAAAAAATAGGCCAGAATGGCCCGGTCTTTATCTTGTTTCACCGGGCAGTTCGCATGCAATGCGTGGTGTAGGGTCTTCCGGACCATGAAATCTTCATCTCTGATGGATTCCAGAAATGTCAGTACTTGTTCCTTACGTTATTGAAAAGAACGGTCGCGACGAACGCGCGATGGATATCTACAGTCGCCTGCTGAAAGATCGCATTGTGATCCTCGGGAGTGGCGTCAATGATGATGTCGCCAACAGTATCGTGGCACAGTTGTTGTTTCTGCAGTTCGACGACCCCAAAGCTGACATTCACCTCTATATTAACAGTCCTGGCGGTTCGATCACGGCTGGCATGGCGATCTACGACACCATGCAGTACATCAGTTGCGATGTCGCGACCTATTGCATCGGCCAGGCTGCCAGTATGGGGGCAATTCTGCTGACCGCTGGGGCGCCCGGTAAACGAAACGCTCTGCCAAATGCCCGAATCATGATTCACCAGCCTCTGGCGGGTATGGAAGGAACGGCAACAGAACTCGAAATTCACGCGAAGGAGGTCCTGAGGATCAAAGCCCGCATGAATGAGATTCTGCTGAAACATACCGGGCAGACTCTGAGCAAGATCGAAGATGATACCGATCGCGACAACTTTATGTCGGCCGAAGAAGCAAAACACTACAACCTGATCGATAACGTGCTGGAACGGCTCGGTTCGTAGTTTAAAGTCCCGCGGGGGACGGAGCCTTTTTCAGTCACCTAATCTTTGCCAGCACCCGCTTTTCAACGGGAGGTGAAGACAGCGATGATGCTTTTCCCGCCGGGAGTGTAGCAGGCGTCACCGATTGCCACCTCCGGCGGGATGATTGTCGCGAGCTCGATGTTCGTTGCCTGGGCGTTCAAAGCAATGCCAAAGGGTTTGTTGAGGTTTCCGACTGGATTTAGCACCAGAAGGTGGTCACCACCTGGATGCCAGTCAATGGAGCCGTTTGTGCAAACCCAGTCGGGATCGTCGATGTTTTCGACGGATTGCATTGATTCGATACCCAAATCAACATCAATGAGCGCAAGCAGCGGCTGGCCTGTGCCCTTCAAAAAGCCGGTGAATGCGATCTGACGTGAGGCTTTGCTCCAATCGAACTGAAAATGAAGATCTTGAAATGGTGACTCTTCGGGCGTGAAAACGTTTTCCGTCTCACCGGTTTCAAAATCATAGATTCGCAGGCAGTTGCCCGTGACTCGGTTCCCGCTGGCGTCAACTCCCCGGCGGAATGCCAGTGATTTTCCGTCTGGCGACCAACGGCTTCCCCATGCACCTTGATCGAGAATCATTCGTCGTCCGGTTCCGTCGACGTTCATCACCCAGATTGAATTTCCTTCTGCACCATCCATTTTCCCGTTTTTGGCTGGACGACTAAATGTGATCATCGTCCCGTCGGGTGAGAAGCTCGGCATGCAGCCGTCTGAGATCACATGTGCCCCGGTACCACTGATATTCGTCAGGATGATCTGCGATTCTTCCAGGACGAATCCGGCTTTCCCGGGCCATGCATCGTACACAACTTTGCTTCCATCGGCTGTTACATCGGGAGTCCCTTGTGTGTCGAACGCATGTCGCAGTTCGATATCCGCAACAAGCGGGCGGATGGGAGAACCATCCAACGGGCACAGATGGAGAATTTCTCGCCAGGGTTTGCTTCGGTCAACATCGATGGATTCCTGCGCTGCGGTACCCACGTATGAAGTAAACGCAGCTGAGGAGAAACGAGACGCGTGTCGGGATCGAGAGTGTTCGATTCGATCTCCTGCCCATACGCTGTGCGTTCCATAGTTCGCCGAAGTTATAACCAACACCAGATACCGGGCAAGCGTGCGAAGATTCATTAAAGTGGCTCCGCCTGATGAACTTGTGAAGGACTGTATTATTTTTTGACAGTGCGCAAGGCTACTGCCCGATTGTTCGACCTGAACCGGACGACAGCATAACCAGCAGCAGCAATCTGTCAAATTTTTTGCGATGGCGTTATTTCGGCAATCTCCCTTTTTGACAACAATTCATGGAAATCCCGCGCAGGCCGGCGCCAGTCCGTGGCCAGCATCGATCGGGCGATCAGGAATCGCGGAATCGCTTGAGCACGTTCTCAGTGATCTTTGACACGGCATCATCAACGAGAATGGATGCTGGCCAGCAAATAGAACCCACCGAGAACACCGCTCCGCCCCCGGAGGGCTGATGGATGACGATCTCCGCGCCACCGTCGTCCGGATTCAGACCTTTTGCCAGGACCTGCACATTGGGTGGCGACTGCGGTGAGACTTTATCGGTTTCGTGACCTGAGGCGCCGCCGGGCACGCGTTGATGCAGACTCTTTTCGCCGAATCGGTCACCGTTTTTGAGACCTGTCCCCGCAAAGCACCAATGATCGGCATCCTTAACTTCATAGGGCGCGGCAGTCATAATTCCGGGGTAGGTGAAAACCACTCCCAGCAGGTTCGCTTCCGACTCATGACGTTTGTCAAACCGACTTTCGTATTCGCGTCCATCGGGCGCGTATTCAGGATCGACATGGCTCCAGTTGGTGTTCTGATAAACGATTCGATGATCATCGAGGAATTCGACTTCACAGTTCAGACCGTTGCCACCGAGGTACATTAGTTTGCCGCCGCGGTCGAATACCCAGCTCTTCAGCCGCTGATACATGTGCTTAGACCAATATTCGGGATGCGTGCTGATCACCAGAACTTTGTAGTCGTCGAGGGAGAATCGATCAAAATGAAATTGTGTTTCGCTGTAAAGATCGAATTCAATTCCTTTTCGTTCCATCCAGCCCAGCAGTCGCCATTCGGCGGCCGCCATATGGCATCCCTGGCGTCCTGCGATTGGATCGGTCAGCTGTTCATGTTCATCGATATGGTTGTACGGATCCGGACGATCAAGTGACAAGGGCTGATATGTTTCGGAATCATACGTCCTGAATTCCTGTTCGGTGTAGCGTTTGAGTTCCAATCTGGAGTTGATGATCGGTGTGGACGGTAGCTGATCGGCATTGATGTAATTGCTGCGGCCGCCAAAGCTGTTGTAGGCGTTCCAGTTGATATCCGACACCAGGACAGCAACATTCCCGCGTGGTTTCGCTGGCGCCACGATCCACGGAAAGGCGAAGAAATCGCCGGATTTGCTGCGCGCATGAAAATAATAGAGTCCGCAACGTTCCGGACCTTCTACGAGTTGACTCAGCGTGTGGCTCTGATAGCCATGTTTATTCCATTCAACTCCGGTTTGCGTGTAATCCCCATCCGGAGAAATCTGGGCGGTTGCCCGAGGCCCGTGCTCGTCGAACGTACCGATGCGTCGGATAAACTCTTTTTCCGCTCCGTAGCGCCACAGCTCAAGTTCATATTCTTCGATCGAGTGTACTCGGAATTCTGCGCTCTCGCCGGACTTTACACATTTGGGCCATGCGTAGCCGAGCAGGCAGTCTGAAAGCAAACGGAACTGATATAGTTTTCCGGCCTGAAGATCCACAGTAACGATTTTTGATCCGTATCCTTCGCGGCCCAGGATCACTTCATATCGGCCCGGTTTAATGTCTGCATACACGGCCCCGGAAATGCTGGAACGCGCGGTGACAACGTCGTTTTGTCCGCGAAATTCAAACAGCACGTCACCTAATGCCACATACCGTTCATTACTCACGTAGCCAATATGCATCTCTGACAGCCTTCCACTGTGTATACTTTATTGAGCATCCCAAAGCATTGCCTGGATGTCTCATCCCGGAATCCGGACGGCGGAGAACCTCTGAAGCATGAGTCCCACGTGAGCGCAGCGTAGTTGCCCTAACTCTTTGTCTATCGGACCGGAAAAATCATGCACGCGTCCGCCTGCTCATGATTGATCGGAGAATTACGGCTTTGGTCGCAGATCTCAGGCACCGCAGTTTCCTGCAGCATGTGACACTCATCGCCGGGGGGGAGAATGCGGCAGGATGCCGCGAATCAACAATGCTGGCGGTCAGGATCACCGGCCGAATGTGAATACCTGCCTGATGGCGGGTGATGGAACGCGATCGGGCCAGGTTGATTGGAGCGACAAATCGTGTTGTTGCAGAAGTTCGCGGTGGTCGATCGACCGATCGACCACCGCGAAATATTCACCACGCTCTATCACAACGCAGAAATTGATGGAAAGAAAATCTCGCTGCAGGATTCTGCTGGCAGGCCGCAGTTCATCGTCGATGACTTTGAGCGGATGTCAGAACTGATTTGAAGTCCTTGACGTTCACTTCCGTTTCTGTTTTCTCCTGACTCACCTTGTCCTGCCACTAATCCTGGTAATCGACGGTAATGTGGTCACGCTTGATCCGGACGTCCACGGCATAGCCCCCGTAGTCGAACCGGATGCGATTTCCGAACAGTCGACCTTTGACTTTTTCACAACAGCAGGGGGGGACGCAGATTTCGATGCACACGGTCTCGGGTTCGCAGCAACCGCGTTTTCGCAGCGGATTTTTGACCGTGATTATTTTTGGAACTGCTCCAGGCGCCTTCTCGTGCAGATCGACATACTTCACGCGAGTGAAGAGTGGTCCGGAATAGGCTGCCGGCTCAATGAATGTCGTCGAATCCACAATGAACGGCTGCCCCATTGCGACTTGCGAGCTTTCGAACTCACCGGCCTCATAGGGAATATTGGGAATATGCATATCCGGAACGGGTGCCAGCTGCTGGGCCGCGGCAACACCGGACATCAGGACGACGGTCAATCGCAGCAGATTTGAAATACTTTTCATAGCATGCATCCTTTGTTTCGGTACAGAAGACATTGCCACATCAGGCAGTAAGTATAAGCCCCCTCACAAAATCTGCGTGAGCCACGAAGGGTTTGTCTTTAGGGGTTCCTGGGTGTGTCTTGGACTGACGAGTTCAAGTTGTCGGCGTCTTCCTTCAACATGCCCTCCAAAAGACTGCGACGCAAGGTCGATTTGCAGAACTTCGGAGAACCCACACGACGTCCAATCCATTCACATCAATCGCGTCAGTCATGGTACATGCATTCTTCAGGCAAACCAGGAATCGTCAAGCGTTCAGGAAAACTATTTGGAATTCGACGGCTGGTGAGACTGGGTGATTTACCGTTCGGGCATTATTCCGTACTTGCGCATTTTGTTATACAGCGTCACGCGGCTGATTTTCAGGTGTTTTGCCGTGTTCGTGCGACTGAAATTATTGTTGAGCAATGCTTGTTCGATGATATCTTTTTCTGTCAGTTCAATGCGGTTCTCAAGTGACTCTCCCTTTCGGACAGCAAAAAAGGCGGCGACCGATGGATCATTGGCAGGCCCCGAGATGCAATCGACGACGTGTGTCGGCAATGTGTCAGGAGTCATGCGCCCCTCTCGGCTGTAGATTACGGCGCTGCGGATCGCATTTTCCATTTCACGGACATTTCCCGGCCATGGATACTGGTGGAGGCATTCCAGAAACTCTGGAGTGATTTCCATCACTTCAATCCCCAATTGTGTTGCATGTCGGTGTACAAAATACCGTGCGAGCGGTTCGATGTCCGGCATTCGCTTACGAAGTGGCGGCAGGGTGAAGCTGAGCGTGTTGAGGCGATAGTACAAGTCCGGCCGAAACCGGCCCTGTTCGACAAGTGGCTGTAGTTGCAAATTGCTGGCGGCGATAATTCGCGCTTTCACCGTGAGAGTACGATTTGAACCGACAGGCTCAAATTCACCTGTTTCGATGACACGCAGCAACTTCACCTGTTGATCAGGCGTCAGAACGTCAATTTCGTCCAGCAGAATTGTGCCGTTGCCTGCAACGAGAAACTTTCCGTCCTTATCTGCATGAGCGCTGGTGAAGGATCCTTTGACATGGCCAAAGAGTTCACTTTCGATCAGTTCACCGGGCAAGGCACCGCAGGCGACATGCAGGAATGGATCGCGGGAGCGGAGAGACATTTCGTGGATCAGACTGGCCAGATGGGTCTTACCAGAACCGGTTTCGCCGATCAGGAGGATTGTTACATTGTGTCGGGCCGCGATTTCAAGTCGCCGCAACATTGTCCGAAGTTCGGGAGTGCGCGTGCGAAAGCGATCGGCCATTCCCTCAAGTTCGATTGCTGGAACTTTTGTTTCTCTGCCTACGGAGGAACTGCCTTCCACTTCGTCTCCGCCGGAAGGAGGGTGTTTTGCATTTAATGGGGGCGCCGCATCAATCGATGCTTCGGTCGCAGACTCAAATGTGCTGGATGGATCCAGTGTTTTCCGTTCCGAAGTGATGTCGGCTGCTTTTTCGGACGGCGAAAGAATCGCCTCAACCAGTTCGTAATAGTTTTCATCGTGATTCGAAAGATCGATAATGCGGCAGAAGGTTGAAATCTCATGCGGAATTCGGTCGGCAGTAAGTTGGTTCGGGATACAGATCAGGATTGCCTGGCCGGATTTCAGATTGGCAATCGTCGCAAACGTGCGTGAGAGCTGTTGCGGAGAACAGGATCGCACATCAAAGATTGAATAGTCCGGAGAATGCAGCTGAATCATCTGTGTGGCTTCCGGAATGGAGTAGCATTCCATCAGCCGGCAGCGTCCTGCCAGCAAACTGCCCAGACTGCGGAGGAATCCCGGGGATCCACTGCAGATTAAAGCGACGTCAAGTACCTTCACCGTGTCACCTCAGTCTATCCTCTATTCGTGTCTCGTCCATTTTCAGGGTCCATCACGTGTGGCGATGTTGACTTCTTCAGATTCACCGTTGGCATATTTAGGAACATTTCCGGCGACTCCTCGTTTAGTCCCTGAACAAAAACGATGCCATGAGCGCAAAGTGTGTAAAATGCCTGAAAATTTCGTTTTTTCGCCCCTGTCTCCCGTTGCCTCAAATCAACAATTGATGTCTCAATGCAGCAGCGTTTCCGAAAAGCGACAGAATCCGTGCTGTTCGTTAGACTAAGGTCACACCGCGATGGCTCTGTTTTCAGCCGAGGAAAGTTGCCATGTTCGCCAGTTGTCCCATTAGCAGACCTTTTTTCCCGTTGCTCGTCTGTATTGTTTCGTTCTGCAGCGACAGCTGTGGAACGAACCTGGCATCCTGTCAGGAAACGGTCAAACGCGGTTCCGCTGACCGCGCCACGATGGTGATTCTGGCGCCGGCAGGACCTGTATTTGTCGACCTGCAGCTGACGGTGAGTCGTATCCCGTACCGGGAATGGGTGGCGAAATTTCTGGCGAACGACATGGACATCGATCAATCCGGTCGTCTCGACAAATCGGAATTGGATCTGCTGACAGAGAGTATGAAAACGCTGACGCATGTGAACGATGCGGCCGAAATCCTGCGCGAGATGAAGACGAAAACAGATGATGTTGCCGTGGACGATTTTGTGGCATGGCTAAGCATCCGCATACCACGGGCATTTGATCTGATCGCGCAGCCTCAGGCGGCCGACAACGCCGTCCGACTGGTATCGTTACTCGACACAAACTTTGATGGCGCGATTTCGGAGCAGGAGTTGCTGGAAACGTCGCATACGCTGCGTTTTCGTGACCTCGATAACGACGAGACTTTCAGTATCTCGGAATTGCTTCCTTATCGAGATCCACGCAGCGAGTATGCATCTTTGACGCCGGATGCCGTGAGCCTTCCCTTTTTTCATGTTGTTGATCGGGAATCGGCTGAGCGTGCCGCGACCCGGATCGTGCAGCGCTACGGCACAGCCGGGGAACTCCCAGTAAAACTTCTCAGGCAGCCAAAATCCAGTGATTCTGAATCAGAAGACCGTAAATTGTCGGTCGCCGAATTGCAACGATTGGTTGAGCAGCCACATTTCCACCTTCATATGGACATTAGTTTGTCGGTTAAAGCCAATACGAGCACGGTAAAAGTCACCATAAAACCGGAGGCATCAGGGTTTTGTCGGCCGCGATCAAGTCAGAAATTTGGAGAATTCAGTCTGCGCATTGATGAGCTGCCACTCACGATCAGAGCCCTCGGAGGTATCGCGAACGATCGGCGCAGCACACAGGGCTATCTGGGGCAGTCGTTCGTGATGTCGGACCTCGATCGCAATCAATACCTGGACGACAACGAATTCAGTGGCATGTTTGACGCATTTAAACGTTCCGGCGCCCGCCCCGTTTTCAAGGCCGTCGATCTCAACGGCGATGCGATGGTTACTCGGGATGAAGTATTTTCATTCGCCAGGCGTGAACAGACCGCTGCGGCCAGTCGCATCGAAGTCTCTGTGAGGCAGGGAGGCAAAACACTGTTTGGAATTCTGGATCGGAACGATGACAGACGACTTTCAGCCCGCGAAATTCAAAACGGCAGCGCGGCGTTGCAGGAATTTGATACTAATCAGGACCATCAGTTTGCAGATTCCGAATTAGGAACTGAATTCGTACTCACGATTAGCCTTGGGCGTCCCGAGTTTCGACGGGCGTCCGGACAGGCTGGTGTTACGGGTATGCAGGCCGATCCGGGTGATGCAATACTGCCGGGAGGCGACTCTCTACCTGGCCCTGCATGGTTTCGCTGCATGGACCGGAATCAGGACGGTGACGTCTCCCGTCGGGAATTTCCAGGCACCGTAAGTCAGTTTATGCAGATTGACACAGACGAAGACGAGCTAATTTCAGCGGTTGAAGCGGCCGCGGTGTCCCAGTGAGCTTTCGTTTTCGAAATCGAATTGCCTCAAGCGTTGGTCCCGGACTCTGTTGGCAAGAACTTAGCGGCCACGCCATTTTGAAGGCGGACTCCCCGTCGTCGATGTAACGGGTCCGGGAGCCGGACGAGAAGCTCCTCGCCATTGAGGCAGTGAACCGGACGCCTGTTCGGCGGGCGCTGTCTGTTCATGAGTGACAGCGTGCGACACCGTTCGAAATGGATTCGACTGTTCGGAATTGCCCAGAATCGCCTGACCAGCAGTGCTGAACGGTGCTGGTTGTGGAGTCACAGGAGGCAGCCAGGTGGATGATTCCGATGATTCGGATCGTCCATCGACATTTTCGGCCACGACGACCTGTATCGGTGTGGAAATCCGCGCTGTTCCTTTAGTAGCCGCGACAATGGCCGGATTCTCGAATGACTTCGGCTCATACCGATCGATTGCGGATGACTTTTCGCGGGATGCAATTGCCTGACCGCCGGGATTGGCTGGCGGGTACGCCGGGCGAGCATTTCGGTCCCGGAATTCGTTCGGGGAAAGTTGAGTCAGCATCATGCGCGTCTTTTCCGCTGTCTGCGGATCGGGGTGCGACTGCAGTGCATTCTGAAACCATTCGACAGCCTCTGTATCGTTCCCCTGTTCATGCAGGATGTATCCGATGTTATAATGAGCGGCAGAACCACCTACGGCATAAGTCAGATGAGACAATGCCTGATCGAATCTGTGACTGCGGGCAAAGGCCACTCCCAGTTCATACCGGCACACCTGATTTTCCGGGTCAATCGCCGAGGCGTCTTCGAACGCTGAAATAGCTTTCGGCCAATCTTCCTGCTGTGTGTACAGCCGGCCCAACTCGAGGCGAACGGGAGTGTTTTCGGGGCGTTCCTTTGCGAGTTTTGTCAGAATCTCCTCAGCCTGCTGTACGCGACCGCATGAAAGTTCGATGCGAGCCAATCCCAGTTGGGCCTCAATGTTGTCAGGGTAAGCAACAAGCAGTTCCCGATACTTCCTGCGTGCTTCACCAAATTCACCCACGTCTTCCTGCCACCGAGCCCAGGCGAGAAGCGTTCGTTCGGGGTCTTTTTTGAAGACCTTCTGAGCTTCGCGGAATTCCGAACTTAGTTTTCCTGAGTCGCCGGCGTCACTGGTCCCGGGGGCTACTTTGTTCCAGCCTGCTGCAATTGAATCGCGGAACGGAATTCTGGCACCGTCCATGGCGCATCCCGATGAGAGCGCTGTCCCGGCGAGGAATACGATCAATTTTAGTTTTTCACGATTCATGGAGCACCTCCTTGTGCACAATCCTCGCTTTGGTTTCGTCCAGCCCGGGCGACTGAGTTCAGCAGAAAGTGCGCCTGCCCATCTTTCATTCAATCGCCATTCGACCGACCCAACGAATTCCGGCAGTTTGCTGCAGAATCAATCCAACGCACAGGAAATGCGTGTCCTGACAGGCTGCTTCGCTGTGGCAGAAGCGAGACTTCGGGAAGTGTGATCCCAACGCTGTGAGGTATACGTTGTTGGAAACGAGCGGTTCTTCCCTTAAGTCACGTAGTCAACTCGCGTGCACTAAGGCGTGCTGCCGCTCGCTCCCGCGGAAGCACCTGCAGAAGACAGACGTGGAGACGGAATTGAGCCGTTGTACATCGTATTGATCGATTCAACTTCTGATGCGGCCCGGCTGTTTTGCTGACATTCGCGAATAGAGACGGGAATATCGTTTCTGCCGTTTGAGATGGAAGCAACGGCGGCCTGCACAATCTCCATGCGAACGGCATCCAACCCGGCGTCGTGCGTCGACTGCACATAGACCGCGCAGCGTTCAGGCGGCACAAAATGCACGATACGTTCCAGGTGCAGTTCTCCCGCACGTGTCAAAGAATTTGACACCGTATCAAAGTGGCGATCATAGATGGTAGTTTCTTCCTGCCATCCAAGCGAAACCTGCATGTCCATCACATCACGCACCGCTGCCCGGTCCTGGCAGACATACGGCAGAGGCCAGTAGTGTTCGCTGTAATACGTGTGTGAGAATTGCTGGCGGGGTTCCGTCGATCGCGGCCTTGCGGGCCACACTTTTCCTTTTTTGCACTTCTGCCGCTCGCCGGGCGGCAGCAACGCCTTCTCCGCCCACCATTCATCTGAGCCAGGTTCGAAACAACTTGTCTTGTCCGTATGTCCAAAGAAACTTGGACCTGCTGCACAGCCCTGGATCGCTCCAGCGATCATCAAGGCCAACGGAAAAGTTAGTTTCCTCATGGCACTATCCACTCGTAACGCTGAGGTTGAGTTTTATCTGCTGACCTCCGAGTCAGCCACCACAGTGTTCGGCAGATCTCGCCGGACAACGCCGACCGCCCACGACTCCACTGAGGATTCATCAGTATGTTTCGGCGATTGACCTTGCACAGTTGCAGGGAAACCTGACGCATCCGTCGAATCGGGCCGGATGAATCGGGATTGTTGGAATCGCCGAAACAATATGCCCAGCTTTCC
>JAGQQS010000739.1 GCA_020426105.1 Planctomycetaceae bacterium | reverse complement strand
TGCCGCTGATTTCCTGAGCGGGCCAAAGTGATATGTCCCTAAGATTGTCCGGAAGCGGGTTGTGCTCTCGCAGAAACTCCAGCTTCATTGAACTACGACTGGGAACGTACTTTTCATGCGACGCACTGAACGACATGATGACTTCCGTATGACTTTCACTGCTTGCAGACGTTTCATAGTCCACATAGCCAGCAGCGTCGCTGGTCCGTTCGACTCTTGAGACATGCTTCACTTTTATCACGGTCCACGCGTCGAACACGTGGTCGCCGGCATCGAATTCTCGTTCAATGCGCTCAATACTCACGCGGGCATCCGGAATCGGTGATCCATCGACACTGCTCGTGATACGACGACGAATCAGCAGATTCGCCTCAGTTCCCTTTTGGGCGGCATCAGGCGAGTTCTGCCCGAAGGCACCAGACAAAGCGGTGACCAGCACCAGCGAAACGGCGCAAATCTTCAGAATATTTCGACAGACTCGGATCAGCAATGTGGCCCTGGTACAGCGAAAACTGCGGATTGCCACGGTCTTTAGCTCCAACATTTGTACACTCCTGATTCTTCATAGGATTATTCGGCTTTGGTCCGGGGCAGAGCATCCACGAACTTCGCGTCCGTTCGACGCAGTTCATCGATCGTCATCCGACGCAGTTCGACTAACCTTGAGGCGTGCTCGGGCTGTGACGCCAGATTGGTCAGTTCGTCCGGATCACCTTCCAGGTCGTAAAGTTCTTCGGTCTCGCCAGGCACGAGGTTGCGGACATACTTGTACTTGCCACTTCGCAGCATGGCGTACCAGGGGACTCCGCTGGCTGCCGTCAGTTTTTCGTCCGTCGGGATTGTATCCGTTTCTGCGCCGTAGCTGCGGGCCGTGTGGGTCATCAGCGTCGGTGAATCCCAATCCGTTCGTTCGGGGTTTTCCAGCAAAGGACGAATGTCGCGACCGTGCATTTTCCAGGGAATCGTGACGTGCGCGGTGCGGCAGAAGTAGTCGATCAGGTCAGGTGCATTCACAGGATGCCGGCAGACTTTCCCTTCAGGCACTTTGCCAGCCCAGCGGATAATCAGCGGTGAAGAAACTGTCGCATCATACGGAGCGACTTTCTGATTAAAACCATGCTCGCCCAGCCCATATCCCTGGTCAGCCGTATAGACAATGAGCGTATTTTCAAGTTGCCCGGACGCTTCCAGTGCAGCAAGAACTTTGCCGACACCTTCATCGACCGCCAGCATGCATTCGTTCACCTGCTGCACCCACGCGTCGTAGTCCTTGTCCGGTTCAACTGAACCAGAATTCCCCGCCTGCCGCCCCTTTTTGATAAGCGCCGGACGACCCTCCGCGGTCAGCATCCACGCTTTGGTATTTTGAAGATACGCAGGTTTGTCGGGCGAGGGTCCGAAGATGTCGACGGGCACAGGTGCCGCATTGCCTTGCAGCGTGCCCAGATGACGATCCGCTGGTGTGGTGGGGCCGTGAATCGCGCCGTAGCACAGCCACAAATACCAGGGCTTGTTCGGATCACGATGCTGCCCCTGAATATACTCGGACGCCCATTGCGAATAGTTGTCTGTCGAATAGCCCGCCGTCGGTTTATCGACACCGTTAAAAGTCAACAGCTGATCGGTGTAGTAACTCCCGGCATTCTCAGGATGGGCTGGGCGATTCCACACGATCTGGAAATCCCAGTCGCGCCCGAATCCAGCATCAGTCCCCGTGTGCCATTTGCCAATTTGTGCTGTCTGATATCCCTGAGCACGAAACTGCGCGGGCACAAACGGACATTGAACCGGATCGTATGTGCTGCCGGGATACTTGCCTGCCATGCTCATTGACATCACTCCGTGCTGCAGTCGCCCCGTCAGCAGCGAAGCGCGGGACGGCATGCACCAGGCCCCCAGATAACTGCGTTCAAAACGCACCCCCTGAGAAGCCAGTCGATCGATATTCGGAGTTTTGACCCAACTCGGATTTTCACCGTAGCAACCGAGAGTTTTGTACGGCTGATCGTCGGCATAGATAAAGAGTATATTCGGCCGCACAGGGGGTGCGGTGTCAGCAGCTCGCGACGCATTTGAAACAAGACAAAGGACAAAACTGGTCAGCCATAATGCTAGTGATAATCTGCGTTTCATCATTGAGTCCTTGATTCTGGCATAAATTGACGCTGGTGACGTAACGAATCGTTGTCAGTGGTTCGGAAAGGTCCGAATGTCGCCCGTCTGATCAAGTTCATCCAGATACGGCAACAGAGTGTTCCAGGTAAAGGCAACAAATCCATCAAGCTCCGCTTCAGCGGCCCTGTTGAGGTAAATTCGGATGTCGTCCGCTGAATGGACGCGACCATGACTTGTCTCTACGCCCAGCGCAAATGATAACGGGACGGGACGTCCGGTGCCGCGATTTAATTCAACAGCCGAGCGCATTTTCTGCTCGAACATGGGCAGGTATTTTTCGCCATACTTGTCATGATGGTAGTAGCCGGACACGTTCACCAGATCCAGATAACCTTCCTGGACCCACCGCGGCCAGCACTGCGCAATCTGATGATTCTCGGCAACGTGTGGTCCCCAGGAGTAAATGCCCAGACGTGTCCCGTTGTGGGCAGTGCGGACGGTTTCGCTGTAGAGCCGCACCAGTTCCGTCAGTTCGTCCTCCTTGAACTGCTGCATCAGCTGTTTCTCCTGTTCCGGCGTTGTCCCTTCCGGAAGCGACGCGTGAAATCGCTGATCTGCGGCCGGGTCCAGGAGTAAGGGACGATTGTGATAACGGATGTAGTCCAGCATAATTCCATCAGGCTGATATTTCCGCACGATCTCATCGGCCACGCTCGCCAGCCATTGGCGTGCCTCCGGATGAGCCGGGCTGATATAACCCAGCGGTGTGCCGTCGGGATGACGCAACGCCCAGTCCGGATGTTCCTTCAAAATCCCGGTCGGGTTTTCGTTGCCACACACGGTGACGCAGATCACCGGGTA
>JAGQQS010000738.1 GCA_020426105.1 Planctomycetaceae bacterium | reverse complement strand
CTGAAGACGCTTGAGTGTCGTGTCTCTTAAGTTCCTTCGTTTCACCCGTGGCCGACAGGCGAGGCGTTTTTTGTTTGTGGCCTGGCGGCCACGGGGTAGTCACGACAAAATACTCCGTTCAATATCATCCCGTCTCAGTGAGACACTACACGAGGATGTTGCTTCCGCGACGGCAAATCGTCACAGAGCAAACATTTTTTCCTGTGTGATTTGCGATAATACTTCGTACGTCGTCAGCTGCGAATCGAAGTATAGTCACTATGGATTCCAGATTCCCTATTCTGCGTCGTCGTTGCTGCGTCATTTTCGTCAGATGGACTGAACATCAATGGGAATTTCGCGCGGTGCCGAGTGCGCCTCACTGCTGTCCTCGGCCGACATCAGATCGACACTGGTGATACGAGGCAACGCCGGTGAGGAGCGAGATTCAAGCGGGATCAGCAGTTCTGTTTTTTTCTCTGGCGCGCGAAGTGGCAGGCGAACGCTGAACAAACTGCCTTTGCCGAATTCACTTCTCAGACTGACATCACCACCCAGCAAGCGCGACAACTCTCGCACGATCGACAGTCCCAGTCCCGTTCCTTCGTATTCACGTTTTGTATGATCGCGACCACCAGGATCGGATGTTCCCTGGCGGAATTTTTCAAAGATGAATTCCTGCTCCTGCAGTGGAATGCCGATTCCCGTATCCTCGACGGAGAATTCAACCATATCCTCATCGATCAGTCTGGACGAGACCCGCACGCGCCCGCCTTCCGGAGTGAATTTGATGGCATTGGAAAGCAGGTTGGTAATGATCTGACAAATCTTACTGCGATCCTGAAACATTTCCGGCAGCGGTGACGGAGGATTATCGGTTTTCAGGTCGATGTTGCGGCGATCTGCGAGGGGCATAATCTGCTGTACCTGCAGTTCCAGCAGGTCCGACAGATTCAGGTGCGTCAACTGCAGGTCCATTTTGCCACTTTCGATCTTCGCGAGGTCCAGCAGGTCGTTGATCTGCACCATCAGCGACCGCCCGGACGTCTGAATGTTCTGGACGTAGCGTTTCTGGCGTTCGTCCAGCGTTGCGGAGGACTGCAGAATATCGCTGAAGCCCAGAATACTGTTGAGTGGTGTGCGCAGTTCGTGGCTGATCGTCGCCAGAAAATCGTCTTTAAGTTTGTTGTTGTTGAACAATTCCATATTGGCCTGGGCAAGCTGATCGACTTTTCCGTCAAGGCTGTCGTTGAGCGATCGGAGTTCGTCATTGACGGTCATCATATGACGCAACATGCGATTGAAGGCATGACTAAGTTCTTCGAATTCGTCACCGGTGCTGATCTCTGCCCGCAGATTCAGATTGCCGCGTGCGATTTCGTCACTGACATCCTTCAGATGCAATACAGGTTTGACAATGATATACCGCACGATCACATACGCCACGAGCATTGCCAGGAATGCCGTCACGATCCCGGTCGCCAGCAACAACGCTCGATTGCGGCTCAACTGAGCGTCCACCGATTCCAGTGACAGGTCAATGCGCGCAATACTTAACAGAGGGGCGCGCGAGACACTCTCTGGAGCTTCGACAGCGTCGGAGGCGTTCGTTCCGACAGCGCTGACTGTGGCCGCATCCGCTGCATTCGTCGATGCTTCCTGAGCATCGGCAGTGTCCGCAGTCGCGAATTCGTCGAGACGCAGACTTGAGATATCGCCGACTTTTCCGTCAGGCGCGTGGCATCGGATACAGAATCCTTTCAGACGGATGGCGGAGTAAAAAGAAAGCATGCGGGGCTTGCCATCTTCCGTACGAATCACCCAGTCTTCGTCTTCGTCACGCTCTTCATCCAGGAATATTCGCCTCGCTCTGAAACCGCTGTCGTTTTCAGGAAACTCGTTTTCAGGGTTCGTCAGGCTCCAGATGGACCCTGCATAATAGTTGGGCTGCTCGTTGGCCAATTGATCAAATCGAATCTGTCGCACATGGGCCAGGGTGGCAGCGCGGCTCGTGGTATCCGTTTCGAGCGCCCCTGCGGAATCCCCGTCATCACTGTCGTCAGGGAGTTTAATCTGATCCCCGGTTGCCGGAAGTTCGAGAGCCATAAACAGGCGATAGTGGTGCAGCTGCAGGATGCGTGGCACGAGGGACCGGGCGGCCAGCACTTGCTGTGACTCAATCAGCCGCTGAGTACTGTAATCGTACAGCCAGAAACTGCCGAGGATGAGTACGAGCAAGGCGAACCCGAACAGAAAGCGGCACTTTCTTTCCAGACTGGTCTCACCAATTATTTTTTTAAGTGCTCGATACGAAATCACGTTGCAGTCCCTTCGTCGCAGCCCAGCAGCACTTGATCCGTGTGATTACCAGGGAGTACGGGATAACCGCGCTCCAGGGGGACCGCGCCCTGCTCGCCCGCAACTTTTTCTGCCGTGTCCGGTTCAACTGTCCTGGGTTCATGAATGTGTCTGTAACTTTGGGAGAATCTGAAAGCCAGCAAGGCCTCAGGGGGCTGATGTCTCAAACCAGCGCAGCCTTTGGAGCTTTTTGGCTTTGGGGGGTCTGCCCCATTTTAAAGCATAGAATATCGCTTCACAGCGTGTCGTGCGAACATTCGATACAGTCGGCATCTTTTTCTAAATCCGTTCTCGCACATTCAGGAATCCCGGCAACTCTTCGCAACACCCTTCGATAGCGGAGCGGAGGGTCTGAAAAACAGTGTAACCGGGATTGCTAAGAATGAGTGCCACTCTGCAACGAGAACCGGCGGCGGGGTCGGAAACCATAAACGAAGCCATTCTGGCGCTCCAGAGTGGCGAAAACATCGAGCTTCCGGTTCTGCCGGAAGTGGCTGCAGAGCTTTTAAAACTGACGAATGATGTTGAGTGCAACATCAGTGACGTGGTGCCGTTAATCAAACGCGATCAGTCTCTCACCAGCCATTTACTCCGCATCGCCAACTCAGCGCGGTACAACACCGGCGTCACCGTTTCTTCCGTCCAGCAGGCAGTCGCTCGACTCGGACTGCTGGCGGTTCGTGAAATCGTGGTGCTGATTTCGTGCAAGTGTCGAGTGTTTGACGTTCCGGAATTTGAATCGCACGTGCGTCATTCGTTCCGCCGGTCGCTGGCGACGGCAGCATTCGGTCAGGAAATCGCTCGTGTTCGACGGATGAACGTTGAAGAAGCGTTTTTGTCCGGGCTGTTGCACGACATCGGGCGTCCTGTTTTGTTCCAGGCGCTGGTTGATCGCCGGAAAACACATGGACTGGTGGCCACGGAAGCGGAGATGCTGGAGGCCGCCGAGGAGCATCGAATCCTGCTCGCAGCAAAGCTGATCGCTCACTGGGAACTTTCGGAGCGCGTGGTCGAAACTGTGCGGCATCAGTTAATTCCGCTGCAGGCACCCAACTGTGCGTTGCAGTCGGCGACGCTGAACCTGGCACTGCATCTTGCGGAAGATATGCTGGACCCGGCATCTCGACAAAATGGTGACAATGAGCCGCATCCGATGCTCGAAGTTCTTGGACTTTATCCTGAACAGTTTGCGACTATCAAAAGAAACAGTAACCAGATTCTGGAATGGGTAGATTCAACAATATGATTGCAGCCAGCAATAATTTTGACTTGCTCGTCATCGGCAGTGGTCCTGCGGGGCAGAATGCGGCGCTGGAAGCAGCGAAGCAGGGCACGCGCGTACTGATTGTGGAACAGGAACCGCAGGTTGGCGGAGCCTGCGTGCAGTATGGGACAATTCCCAGCAAAACTCTGCGGGAAACAGCACTCACCCTGACCGCGTTTCAACGCCGCAGCGGCGATGTGTACGAAGTTCTTCATGATGCAGAATTGAGTATTTCAAGTCTGATGAAGCGCCTGAATGAGGTTGTGCACGCCCATCAGGAAACCACACGCCGATTTCTGGAACAGGCAAATGTCGAACGTGCTTATGGACGTGCAGCGTTTGTCTCACCTCATGAAATCGCTGTGACGAATGTGAAAGGCGAGCGATTTCTCGTTAAGGCTGACAAGATCGTGATCGCCACCGGCTCGCGACCACGCAATCCCCCTCTTGTGGCTGTTGACCACGAGAATATCCTCGACAGCGACTCGCTGCTGTCGATGACCTATCTGCCGCGTTCGATTATTATCCTCGGAGGGGGAGTGATCGCATGTGAATACGCGGCCACGTTTGCATCGCTTGGTGTCAAAGTCACATTGATCGACAGGGCTCCGATGCCCCTCGGTTTCCTTGATGCCGAGCTCGTTGATTTTTTTGTGTCGCAGTTGACGGCAAACGGCGGCGAATTTCGCGGAAACTGTGAAATCGCCGCGGTGGACTGGGATGGAATCAGTTCCGTGCGGGCCACTCTCAGGACCGGTGAAGTGATTAAGGCGGACAAAGCTTTTGTCGCACTGGGGCGAGTCGCCAATCTTGATACCATGGCGATCGAAAAAGCCGGGCTGATTGCTTCCGAGCGCGGACTGCTGGTGGTCAATGAATTTTGCCAAACCAATGTGCCGCACATCTATGCGGCGGGCGATACAATCGGCCCCCCGGCACTGGCTTCGGCGTCGATGGAACAGGGCCGACGGGCAGCCTGTCACGCCCTGTCCGGGAAAATGCATCCCGGCCTGGGATCGTTGCCGATCGGAATTTATACGATCCCGGAAATTGCCACAGTCGGCCTGACTGAACAGCAGGCGATCGAAAAAGTCGGCCGGCCGATGGTGGCGCGGGTTCGATTCGATCAAATCGCGCGGGCCCAGATAATGGCGTCCACTTCGGGCCTGCTGAAATTAGTAGCGGATGAATGCGGAGACAAATTGTTGGGAGTTCAGGTGGCCGGTGACGGGGCAACCGAACTGGTGCATCTTGGCCAGATGGCTCTGATTGGAAAAATGCCGGTCGATACATTTGCCCATGCCACCTTCAACTTTCCCACCATGGCGGAGGCCTACCGCATCGCGGCCCTCGAAATTATTCATGCCCGCGAAGAACAGTCCTCCCGGACGGGAAACGACGCGTCGTTCAGACTCAACGCAGGTGTCAGGAATTAAGTACGCCCCAGGCAAAAGGATTTTTCAATACGCCTGACATACCCTGAGCTGTTTTGGTAATCGCCGTCGAGGATTCATTGACTGGCGTTACAGCATCTGCCTGCGTCTATGTATTTTTATACACCTTTGTAGCGACCAGGGCACTGCCCCTTTCTCTTGCAGCATGCGGGATCACTCACCAGACTGGTGGAATGCCCCGCGTGCGGAGTGAAGAAGGAGCAACAATTATGGGCCAGTGTCCGAGGTGCAATCGACTCGCAATTGAGGCCAGTCGAACTCTATGGCGTCAGATATTCTGGCGGTGCGTACTTTCAAGGCCCTACAAATGTATGGCGTGCGGGTACAGATTCAGGCGTTCGATTTTTGAATAAAAAATGACGGCAGGTGCTGCGCTCCTGCCGTCGGTCGATCGCTCTGAAGACAGATTATGGGTCCTGCTCGAGCAGCACTGCGGCCTGCAAACGCGCCCCGGGCGATCGTCGTATTCAGCGCCCTGAGAAAACGGGCGTTGCTGATGCAGGTTTTGTCAGGGCGGCTTGTTCTTTCCTTCACAGTCCCTGCCCCACTGTGTTACACTCTCATCTCGTTGAGCCGGTATGCGCATTTAACGGCATACCAATCCTGCGTCAGGCCCTGCTGTTTCGTTCATCAACTTCGAATATAAATTTTCCCATGCAACAAAAGACGAATTCTTTCGCCGTTCACTTTGATCACGAAGCTCGATCCAATGCAGTCCGGGATTTGATTGCGGGCACGGAGCCGCATTCGTTGCGTACGTTTACGCCCAGTCAGGCAGTTCTTTCACGCTCGGCCGGCGTGTTTCACTGGACTCCGGAAGGTCGACGCCTGTTCGATTATACATCCGGGGTTCTGGTGGCCAATCTGGGGCACAATCCGAAGCGGTGGATGAATCGGTTTACGAATTACCTGGGATGGAATCCGTCCGTCATGTCGTCCACGGACGACGGTTTCTTTCAGGCGGTGTCACTCACCGCTTACAATGCGATCACCGAGCTGGAAGCGATCGCCAGCCAGCGATTAGTTGCCAATCTGCAGGCCAGCCCCGGTGGCGGGCGGCTGGACACAGTAATCTGGGCCGCGTCCGGTTCGGAAGCCGTTCAGAAATCACTTTGGGCCTGCATGAAGCGAGATCCGGAGCGTGACGGAATTATTGCCACACGCTACGGCTTCCACGGTAAGAAGGGTCTCAGCGGAGCCGTCACAGGTTCCGAATCTGATCCCGAGCGAGATCCTCGAGTAAGTTTCATTTCGTTTCCGCGCGAAGAATGCTCAGACATCGATGCACCGGCGAAGGCGTTTGATCCGGCGATTTACCGCGCTGAACTGGATCGGATCTGGAGTGACACGCAGGGCCGGATTGGTTGCCTGATTACGGAGCCCTATCTGGGCGGCGGCGGAAGTTTTCATCCTCCAAAGGCGTATCTGCAACTCCTGCAGGCGTTTTGCCGCGAGCACGATATTCTGTTCATTCTCGATGAGGTCCAGGCAAATTTTGGACGCACGGGACACATGTATGCGTTTGAGTCGTACGGGATTGAGCCTGATTTTGTGTGCCTTGGAAAAGGGCTGGGCAATGGGATTCCCGTCAGCGCCGCGGTGGGTCGGCGGGACGTTTGTGATCCGATGGGTTACGGTTCCACATCAGACACGTGGAGTGCGAATCCGTTGTCATCTGCGGCTGTGCTCGCAACTCTGGACGAATTCGAAAGCACCGATATCCTGGAACGCACTCGGCATCTGCATGGAATTTTCCTGAAGGGACTCCGTCGCCTGAAAGAGACCGGCGTGATTGTGAACGTGCGTGGCGAAGGGATGGTCTTCGGAATCGAATGCGGTCCCCTCGGAGCCTTGAATGCAAGTCAGGTCGCCAATGCCGTTGTGGAACGCTGTTATCTGGGCAAACCAAACGGTGACGGGATCCATCTTCTCGGCCCGCTTGCGAACTGCGTCCTGCGCGTCAGTCCCCCGATGTGCATGACGGACACCGACGCAGAAGCATCACTGCAACTGCTGTTCGAATTTGTGAGCGATGTTGCTTCAAAGCTGTAAAGTTACGGCTAAATTTGAGGGTTAGTTGTAGTGGATGAGGCGACGAGTCCCTGTGTTTTATGGCACCGCAGGACTCGTCGCCTCGTCCACTGCCCCAATTTTTACCTGCGACCGACCACTAACCCTCAGCAGCTTCCCGTTCCGGCGCTGAATGGCCAGCACTGTCCTGTTCGGTGGTCTCAACCGACGGCAATCCATCGACATCGATCGTGCTGACTCCGGCCATCAGCTTGGGGCCTTTGCGATTTGCATCGATTATTCTGTGCATATGCTCGGCGGACATTGTTTCCATTTCGATCAGATCGGCAGTGATTTTTTCGAGTGTCGTACGCTGCGAAGTCAGGGTGTCCATCGCGGTGCGATATCCTTCATCGACCAGACGTTTCACTTCGATGTCAATCTCACGCAGAGTTGCCTCGGCATGGATCGATTCCGATACGATCCCTCCGCTTCCGTGAAGAAACGGCGAACGCTGAGCTTCGCTGTAGTACATCCGTCCCAGGCGGGGGCTCATCCCAAATTCAGTAACCATGCGTCGCGACAGATCCGTCGCGCGCTGCAGATCATTCTGAGCTCCGGTGGATGTTTCGTTGTAGATGATCTGTTCCGCTGAAATGCCCCCTAACAGAACCGCAATTCGGCTTTGCAGTTCTGATTGAGTTAACAGTTCCCGATCATCTTCCGGCAACTGCAACATGTAACCCAGCGCTCCCATCCCCCGGGGAATAATGGAAATTTTATGGACGGGGTCCGTGTGCGGCAAACTGGCAGCGACAAGCGCGTGTCCCGATTCATGGCAGGCTACGCGTCGTTTAACGTCTTCCACGATGATGCGGGAGGTTTTCTCGAGGCCGGCGATGACACGTTCAATGCCGTCTTCGAACGCCTTCATGGTGACCCGTTTGTCTTCGCGACGGGCCGACAGAAGTGCGGCTTCATTGACGAGATTTGCGAGATCGGCACCGACGAAGCCCGGAGTTAGTTTTGCGAGCCGCTGCATATCGACGTCATCGGACATTTTGATCCGCTTCGAATGGACGTTCAGAATCGCTTCGCGGCCTTTGATATCGGGTCGATCGACGAGTACATGCCTGTCAAAGCGGCCCGGACGCATCAGTGCCGGGTCCAGTGTTTCAGGGCGATTGGTGGCCCCCATCACAATGACACTGTGGTCGGTACTGAACCCATCCATTTCGACGAGCAGCGCATTCAGCGTCTGCTCCCGTTCGTCGTGGCCACCGGGGGCACCGCTGCCACGGACTTTTCCGAGGGCATCAAGCTCATCGATAAAGATAATGGCCGGTGCGCGTTGCAGCGCCTGTTGGAACATATCGCGAACGCGCGCCGCCCCGACACCGACGTACATTTCCACAAAATCCGAGCCGGACAGGCCAAAGAACGGGACTCCCGCTTCACCGGCGACAGCTTTGGCCAGCATCGTTTTGCCGGTTCCGGGAGGTCCAACAAGCAGCACACCGCGCGGAATTCTTCCGCCCAGCGCCTGATACTTCTGCGGGGTCCGGAGAAATTCAACGACTTCCTTCAGTTCCTCGACGGCTTCATCAATACCTGCGACGTCGTTGAAGGTGACATGCACGTCTTCCTGCGCGTACAGACGTCCGCGGCTGCGTCCGAACGACATGGCGGAACCGGTTCCACCGACACGACGCAGAACGAAAATGAAAGCGCCGACAAACATTGCCGTCATCAGCAGCATCGGGAGCATCGCAATCCAGTCGGACTGCAGTTCCGTACCGTAGAAGCGGATGCCCTTTTCATTCAGCTTGTCTTCGAGTTTTGCGCGACTCACATCACTGATGCCGATCAGCGGAACATGAAAACGCCGAAACTCCCCTCCCTTGCCCGCCAGGACATCTTCACGTGACGGATATTGCCATGTGAGGGCCGTCTGCGACAAAGAGACTTCATACATCTGATCGGCATTCAGTGAGCCCTTACTCAGTTTCTGCATGACCTCGCTGTAGGACATACGTTCCCCGGTGCGTCCGCGCGCGGCGACCGAAAGTGCGACGACCACAATCAGCCCGACCGCAATCAAATACCACATGCCGTTGTTGGATTGATTGCGATCTTTTCGGGGAGGGCGCATGGACTTTCCGGAATCCCCGGCGTCATTTCCTGTGGGCTGATCCTGCTGACCTGACATTCTGCACCTTACTTACAAAAAATCTGACTGACCATAATCCATGCGAATCCGCAAATCCTGTCCATTTCCGATATGGACCAGACGCCGCGGTAAACCAACATTCCCGATCTGCAACTTTAGACCTGTCTATTGTAGCGGTCAACCAGCGATGAAACGACAGCAGTTAAAGTTTTGATTCCCAGCGTCGGTTCCTGCGGTCTGGCGCCCCGGAATGTAAGAAACAGAGGCGGATTCGAATCGCAGGATCTGCTTTTGCAGCTATGATTCGGGGAAATTACTTGACTTTCAGAAAAACTGAGGTTTGAGCCGATTGGCCTCCGCAGCATGGCGGTGGCGCTGCTCAATGGAGGCTGCATGGTTCGCGATTTCACAACGGAGAGTTTGTCGCATGACCCAATCCATGGTTACATCCCGTTTATTTCCCGCGTGGGTCTGCCTGCCGGGGAAGCCGCGGAACAGGATCTGATCGATCATCCGTGGGTTCAGCGGATGCGGCAGATTCACCAGTTGCAGACGGCATGGTGGGTGTTTCCGTCGGCAGAACACACACGATTTCAGCATGTTCTGGGTGTGATGCATCTGGGCTCCGTGACCGTCGATGCGTGGTATGAGTCGCTCGTAGAGTCCTGCCGCAATGTGCCCTCGCGGGCCTGTGTTGAGAGTATGGTGCGAATTGCCGGGTTGTTGCACGACGTCGGACATGGCCCGTTCGGCCACTTTTTCGACGATCACTATCTGGCTCAATTTGATCTGACTCACGAAGACATTGGCGGGCATATCATCGAGCACGAACTGGGCGACATTATTCGTCGGATTCGTCGCAATCCGAACGGTAAACTGCAGCCCCTTGAAGAAATCGACCCCAAACAGATCGCATGGCTCATTCGGCGGCCTTCCGGAAGCGCTGAAGACCAGGAAGGGCATCCGGACTGGCTGCGAAAACTGCGTTCATTGTTCAGCGGCATCTACACGGTGGACAACATGGATTTTGTGCTGCGGGATGCCTATATGTCAGGCTACAACACCAAGGCGTTCGATATTTCACGCTTAGTACATTACAGTTTTTTCACCGAGAACGGACTGACAATTCATTCGCGTGGACTGCCGACTCTGATCAACTTTATTGAAACACGCGCGAATCTGTTCCGCACCATTTATTTTCATCGCACAGTGCGGGGCATTGATATCGCACTGGAAGACTATTTTGCGGAGACGATGCAGCGGATGTTTCCCGGAAATCCGCTGCAGCATCTGAAAGCCTATCAGGGACTTACAGAATCTTCGTTTCTGGTCGATGTGGTGCGCTGGGCTGACAGTGACGACCCTCAATTGCGGGATCTCGGCGCCCACTGGAAAGCGATTATCAACCGCGAGGAAATGTGGCGGATGGCGTGCGAACGGACAATGCACTTCCACAGCGGTCAGGCCGAAAGCACAACCATTTTTTCCGAGCCGGATCTGGTGGAACGGCGTGTGCGGGATTCGCTGCCGAAAGCGATCAACGATATTCCCCTGCGAATTGATGTCGCGAAACACTATCATCGCCCCAGTGCCAGGAAACCTGCCGGCAAGCAGAATTACTGGTACGATCCGGCGAGTGGTTTTTCACACGAACTGGACGACGATGAATTGTTTCGCAGCCTGCCCACCAGTTTCATTATCTTCCGGATTTACAGCCGCGAACACGGCCACGACCGTGAACTCCATGCGGCTCTGCAAAAAGTGGCCAGCGGCGCTGGCGGTGATACCAAAACGAATATGTAAACAAAGTCGCTGCTGTTGACTCGACGAGACCTGAGTGTCGCCTTAACTTTGAGGACTGAGAGATGCGTGCCGCATGAATTTCGCGATTGTTGGCAATAACGCGACCGCTGTCGATGTGCTCCTGGAAATTGTGCGTTCTGCCGAGCACCAGCTTGTGCGCTGCTCCGTTTCCGGAGAACTGGCCAGCGCAATAGGTCGCGACAGCGTACCCGTGCTTTTGGCAGCCTCACCGGAAGAAGCCTTGCTGGCCGGTGATGTCGATGCGGTCATTGTCGCGATGGATGACCTCGATGAATCCCTGCGAATCGTACGCGCTGCAGCTCAGGCAGACCGGCACGCGATTGTCATCCCGCCTGCATTATGTTCGCCCGCTTACTCGTTTGAGCTGCATCTTATTCTGGACGAATCACATTGCGGTATTATGCCCCTGTTGCCGCGAATGGCGATACCCGAAATCCCGTTGTCCGAAGTCGATCTCGAACTCGACGACCAGACGACTCGACAGTTATCCACCGAACTTTTCCTGACAACGCATCGACCTGAAGACCTGAACGCTGCCGTCTATCAGGGGCTGGACTACCTGTCAGCCAGTGGCTTTCGATTTACGCAGGTGACCGCTCTGGAATCGACCGCGCCAGACGGAAGCCTGTTGTCGCGTCTCATTACGTTAAGCGCGGCAACAACGGCAGAGGCCCCCGTTCCGCCTGGCATGCTCAACATCAAACCGGGCTCTCACATTGACCAGCCCACAAGCGTGCAGGTGCAGCAGAACGACCAGATGCAGCGGATGATTCCTGTACCGGCCCCCGCATCCGTACTTGATCGGCTTGTGGTGGTCTGTCAGTCGCGTGAGTTATGCGGCAAGTGGATGGAGGCACTTTCGGTCACGCTTGAACTTCGGGAAGCCGTTTTGAAGTCGCTCAGACGACGCAGAACGGTCGATGTGCATTTTGATTCGGGAAGTGAAAAAGGGGTCTTCAAGAGTCAGATGACGGCGATGGGCTGCGGCGTACTGATCTTCATGATGCTGGGCATGGTCGCCTATCTGATTGTGGCACAGTTAGTACCTTTGCCCGATACCGTGCTGCACATTCTGCGAATCCTCTGGATTGCTCCGCTGGTGTTATTTCTGCTGGCACAGGCGCTGTTGCCACTGGCGCGCGATCGAGCCAGCCGGGAATAGCTCAAGATCGCGCCTGTTCCCCTCGGCTCCAGGCTTCAGTCCCCCTTCCGAAGTGATGGAAATCGGGGAGCCGACAAACCTTGAAGATTTCAGGAAACCGCGATTGACAGATCCTTTGCCCGTGTTACTATAAAACCAAAACTATAAAACCAAATTGTTGGCACGGCTGTCAGTGAACGGGCACGATAGCAGCGATTTTCAGGAGTGAGCGACATGGCGCGGCCGAAGGCAAAGGAACTTACGGATCGAGAGCTGGAGATCATGCACATCTTCTGGGATCGCGGAGAATCCACAGCGGCCGATATTCGCGACGCATTGGAATGTCAGCCATGAGTACCGTCGGAAGTCTTCTGATCTGCGTCATTCAGGTCACGATTGTGGCTATTGCGGGAATTCTGACAAGTCTGGCGTTCCGGCGATCGCTCGATGTCAATCTCCTGAAGCATCTGCTGACGATCAGTGGCGGAGAGGTCGTGCCAGCGAATTATTAAGGCACTCCGCTGCTCCGGCAGCAATGTCTGTTCAGGCTCGATGTGACGGCCATCCATCGTGTCCTTCTGTGAGCGATCACGTCCGCGAAAGGGTTGGCGGCGGAGTGATCGCTTTTTTTATGGAACCTGCACAGGCCGAGGCGCCAGAGCAATTTGTTATACACTGAAAAGAGATCAGAAGACTCAGCGCCTGAAACACCCCCTGACAGGCAACGCTGTGAAGTATTTTGAC
>JAGQQS010000737.1 GCA_020426105.1 Planctomycetaceae bacterium | reverse complement strand
CAAATTCAGCGCTCACGATCTGAAGCGAATCATCAAGTTAAAAAAAATTCCTGCTCATGAAGTGAACAGCTTCAGCGAATTAGAAGACGCCGATGAACTGCACGAAATCTTTGCCTATTTGTCTGAGCGTATAAGACGAACAAAGAATCCGGGGGCGAAATCCACGTTCAAAGTAGCGCAAGCAGAGATGAACTGTAGGCTCTATCCGCCCGGAGAAGCGGCGTATCGGATAGTTGCGTTAGCGCCTCACGGGAATGATGTCTTTGAATTCAATAATCAGTTGTGCCGTGCATTTGATGACAATGGCAGGCTAAAGGCTGAGCTACCGGAGCAGAAATTCAATCGGATATCTATGGCCCTGCTCGTCGTTCTACCTAAATTCAAAGTCATGTTGGGTGGCGACGTTGAGAAGGCAGGTTGGAAACGATCAATTTGCGGTTCCAGCGAAACCGATTGGAAGTCAGTTCTCTACAAAGTCAGCCATCACGGTTCGGCAGGTGCGTTTTGTGATGAGCTTGAAAAGGCTGTATTCTGGCCAGACAAACTAACGACCAGTGTCGTGACGGGCTACGCACGGTCCAGACTTCCGTCTGATGCGATGCTCACGAAACTGAGCGACATTTCAAAACAAGTGGTCGTTGCTCACGAAAGACATCTGACACGAAGGCCGTTGATGCTGGACCAGAGTCCAAGTCGCGATGCAATTGCAAGAGAATTCTCAGTCACAACGAATTCCACTTCGAAAAGCCGAATGGCGATACATAGAACATTCGACAGTCACTCACCGCAGTTTAAAAAAAGCACAGGCCGATGCTCGTTCTATTTCGATCGCAATGGAACCTTGGTAGATCAAGACATTGAACCGGCGGCAAAACTGGTTTGATCCAAGTGCAGATTAGCCACGAGTTCATGGGGATTGTGGCGGCGGTGACGTCTGGTGAGTTGGAGGCGGCGATGAAGGGGACCGGACGGGGCCTGAATAGACCAATGGTATTTGTCTACTGGTCACCTTCTGAAACCACAGATTCGCTTTCAGTTTCGGTCTCGTCAGTTACGGAACCGTCGTCGCTCGTGTCGGAAGCCGCCTTCTTTGACGCTTTCGCCTTCAACACCTTATTAAACGACTTCGCGATTTTCTTTCGTGCTTCTTCTGCACGTTCGCCTTCCATCACTTCACGCTTCATAACTTCAGACGTCAGCACGGCGTTGATTTCATCCGTTTCGATGCGAACATCAGGAAACAGCCGTCGTAGTTCGCGGCGCAGAAGCTGCAACACCGGATCCGACAGAACCATCGCGCCGATGTAGTAGCGGCTGAGTGCTTGCTTCTGGCTGTGATATTCACCAAGCACCGATTTTATCCAGCCTTCTTTGCAGAACAGATACAGCGACTCAACGTCCTTTTCGCTCTTTGCGTTTAGCCCTGCAAAATCGATCTCAATGACGAGTTCCGCTGAGATCGGTTTGGCAAATGTCACCTTGTAGACGCGCCAACTTAGCCCGTTGGTCAGCACAACCCAATCAACCCCTTGGTTCGCCGCGTAGTCAACGGCCTGTTTGACGTGCGGTTCTTTCAGATCAATTCCAATGGCTTTCACTTCGATAAGCATCTGCAAAACACCATCGATCTTTGTTGCCAAATCGCAGTACGTTCCTCGGATAGCATGTTCGGAAGTTATTTCCGAATACTTGTCGTATCCAAAAACCTCGGCGAGCATGTCCACGATGATCGTTACCGTGTCCGACTCGCCGACATCTCTGGACTTTGCAGACGCCAAAATGGGCTGAAACCGCTTTATGCCGGTACTGATTCGATCTGAAATCTTTGCTGGGAGTTTGGCCACTGTGTCACCTGTCAGTAAGGGTGGGGATACGTGTTGACGGACAGAGTACTGCTATGAACCGGCTCAGGCAAGCGAGTTGAACGGTTCGTGTTTTGAACGAATGCTTCGGCAACGTACCGCTGAATCGCTGGAAACGCAGCGTCACTTATGAAAATTGACGCGCCTACTCCGGGAGGGCGTTTGGACCGGACACCCTAATCAGATACAACGCGTTTCAGTACGGAAACTCTCCAACATGAATTGAAAGCAGCAGAGATGAACCGCAAGGCTATTTTTCAAGTCAGGACCGATCTTCCAGCCACGTCGCAACAAGCGATTGATGATCTGACAGTTTTCCTGACCGAGTTCGGAATATCGGCAGACGACTATGCCTTGTACGAATTCGAGAACGAGATCCAGCTTCGGTACGATTCGCCCGACGTTCAAAAGGCGGTCATCGGGTTGATTGCATGGGACCAATTCGTGAGGAAGAGCGCGACAACGCCGCTGAAACAGATCCCGGAGTTCGCAGGATCTTCAAAGGTGGATGTGAACCGACTCATGAATCGGCGATTCACAATTGACGAGCGATCGATCCCGGTCGAGGTGTAAAAAACGCGAACAGTTCGTCCGTTTTTGTCTGAGCCATTTCTCTGAACGTTACCGAAAAGATTGATCCGGAAAGCGTCGAATTGCGTTCGATGTACTGTCAGCACATCACACGGCTGTAACTGGAATCGATCTTTGATGAGTGAACTCAATGTGTGTTTTGGGGACACTTGAGGAGGACTCAAATGGAAAAGTTCACAGTTGGTAAATCGGAACGCCGTAGCGTGAGAATCAGTACGACAATGGACAACCGGACCCTGCGGATTAATGTTAGCGGAGAACGAACTGAGAGTTTTGTTAAGTACGAACATTCGAATGCCAAAGCCGCTCCTGTGTACACATCGGCTAAGCATCAAGGCTATTCGAAGTGGGAGTCTGACGCACCACAAACTTTGACCGCAGGAGAAAACGAGTTGACGCTTAAAATGGGAGGAATCTGGAACCTGACGTTCCACGGATTTGCAGATACAGTCTTCTCAGTCGAAGTGTTGGAAGACGAAAACAGTTCGATCGAAGTTCTTTGAATCACAGAAACAGAACGAGCCCAGCAGAAACCTGCCGGGCTCTCGTCGTTTTTGGATCCTGCGAACGGTTCAACCCCATTCGAGCATGATCTTCCGCGCCTTATCGAAGTCTTGCTCAGCGTAAATCTCAGTTACAGCAGCAGAAGTGTGACCGCCAACTGTTCTAGCGGCATCAAGGCCGTACAGTTTTCGGATTTCTGTAATGGCGTTATGCCGCAGCCGGTTGGGCGACCAAACCGGAACTTTCGCCTGCGCACAGGCTCTTGCGATCGCTTTGGTGTAGCTTTGACGCCAGTATCTGTCGCCA
>JAGQQS010000736.1 GCA_020426105.1 Planctomycetaceae bacterium | reverse complement strand
CATCACGTGGATATTGCCACCTGGGCCATGGGAAAGACGAACACGGGGCCGATCAGTATCGATCCGGTGATGGTCAAACATCCGGTGCCGTTTCAGAATGGCTATCCCACTGTGGACAATCAGTTCAACACGGCCACCGAATTTCTGATCAACGCTGACTATGCTGACGGCATGCAGCTGATCATTCGCCACGACCTGGACAATGGCATTCTGTTCGAAGGCACAGAAGGTCGAATCTTTGCCAACCGAGGACGCCTGAGCGGTAAAGCGGTAGAAGAACTGAGTTCCCGACCTTTGCCGGAAGGTGCCGTGGAAAAAATCTACAAGGATCGACCACTGACGGATCACTTCCGCAACTTCTTTGATGCCGTGGCTGCTCGGAAGGAACCGGTGTCCGATGTGTTCAGTCATCATCGAGCCCTCACGACCTGTCACCTGGCTGGCATTGCGATTCGTCTTGGAAGAAAAATCACGTGGAATCCACAGGCCGAGAGAATCATTGGAGACGATCAAGCTCAGAAGTTAATTAGCCGGGACAAACGGAAGGGCTTTGAGATTGAGATGTAACAATCCCGGTGCAGGCATCGTTTACGGACGGAGGAAACTGCTTGCGGGACGTGTGCACGGTAAACCCACTCATGATGCATTGGGACACGACGAAACGAAACGCTCCAAACCACTTCGTTCGTTTCAGGAACACAAAAACTCTCAATTGTTCGCTGTCGAGACGTGTATCTGGTCGGCAGTTCTGCATTCCTGTTGATGTCAGCATGCGCCTCGCCCTCGGGGCTGTATGTTCTGGATTCTGCCGCGCACGATGAATTGAGAAGGAAACATCCAATGTCCGCGAAAAATCTTACCCGCCGCGATGTTTTAAAACGTACCCTCGGCACTGCTGGGCTTGCAGGAATGGCTCCGTACGTCTGGACAACTGAGCAGGTTCGAGCCCAGAGTCCCAACGATGGATTTGGCGTGCTGACCGTCGGTGTGCGTGGACGAGGGGGCGCGGTAGGGCGGATGGCTGCTGGCTACGGGAGATGTGTCGCGGTGTGCGATGTCGATACCGCCAGCGCCGATGGCTTTATCGCCAAACTTGGCTCGCAGCAGAAAGCCGTGCCCGATGTCTGCAAAGACTATCGCAAAGCGCTTGAGCGCAAGGACGTGGATCTCGTAACGATCGGCACACCCGATCACTGGCATACTGCCATTCTGATTGCGGCACTTCGAGCCGGGAAGGATGTCTACTGTGAAAAGCCGATGACGCTTACGATCGACGAGGGAAAGCTTATCTGCAAAGTAGCGAAGGAAACGGGTAGAGTGATCCAGGTCGGTACGCAACAACGCACCGAAATGGACCAAAGATTTCTCCAGGCGATCGCGATCGCCAAAAGCGGACGCATCGGCAAGACGCTTACCGTGACATGTTCGATTGGTGGCGCACCGAACAAAGGACCATTTGATATTTCCGCTCCGCCGGCTACTCTCGACTGGGATTTCTGGCAGGGACAGACGCGTGACACCCCATTTTGCAAGGAACGGTGTCATGGCAACTTTCGCTGGTGGCTTGAGTACTCTGGCGGAAAGATGACCGACTGGGGCGCGCATCATGTGGATATCGCTCAGTGGGCCATTGGAGCCGATCACACCGGTCCCGTCGAGATTGAAGGTACGGGCGTTCTGCCGGCTGGACGGGAAGATACGCTGGCTATGATCACCGGCAGGAAGTTGTCCAGCGATCTCCCGAATCGATTTAACGCCGCCACGACGTTTCAGGTTCAGCTCCGATTTTCGAACGGCAATACAATCATCGTCCGCCACGGCCCTGACAACGGCCTGCTGTTTGAAGGTGAGAAAGGACGTTTCTTCGTCAATCGCAGCAAGCTGGTTGGAGTTCCCGTTGAGGAAATCGCGGCTGACGAGGCGCAGACACAATGGCTCAACGACGCAGTCGTCAAGCTCTACAATGGCCGCACTCCGACAAGTCATATGGGCAACTTTATTGACTGCGTCAAAGATCGTTCGCAACCGATTTCCGACGTCTTCACACATCACCGCGCTGTCAGTTCGTGTCACCTATGCAATATCGCACTACTCCTTGGCCGCAAACTGCACTGGGATCCCGTGCGGGAGGATTTTATCAACGATCCTGAAGCCAGCACGATGCTCGCTCGCGAACAGCGGAAGCCCTACGTCACTGAAACGTAGTCGTCCGAGACAGATCCTCAGACAGTCCAGCCAGTTGTGCGAGGACTCACACTGGCGCTCCCTGCTACGCAGAAACGGGAATTGCTCTGCAAAGAAAGTCTGACTCATGATCTTCGAACGGTTCATACTCAGGCTGCTGTTAAGCCTGTCTTTTCCGGTATCATGGATGACCGCAGATATAGCTGACGCTGCGAAGCCGAACATTGTGCTGATCATGGCCGATGATATGGGCTGGTCTGATCTGGGATGCTACGGCGGTGAGATTGAGACGCCCAACCTTGACGACCTTGCAGAAAATGGCGTGCGATTCACGCAGTTCTACAACACATCGCGTTGTTGTCCCACACGCGCAACTCTGCTCACTGGTCTCTATGCGCATCAGGCAGGTATCGGGCACATGATGGCCGATCGGGGTTTCGATGCGTATCGAGGAGACCTCAATCGTCGCTGCGTCACGATCGCCGAGGTTTTAAAGATCGCCGACTATCGTACCTATATGGCCGGCAAGTGGCACGTGACTAAGAGAGTCAATCCTGCAAACGAATCTGAACGAAGCAATTGGCCGCTGCAACGCGGATTCGACAGGTTTTATGGCACGATTCACGGTGCAGGCAGTTTCTTTGATCCCAATTCACTGGTACGGGATAACACGTTGATCTCGCCATACGCAGACCCGGAATACAGGCCGCTGGAGTTCTATTACACCGATGCAATCAGCGACCATGCCGTAAGATTCGTGGGTGATCACTCACGTGAACATGCGGAAACGCCGTTCTTCATGTATGTGGCTTACACCGCGCCGCACTGGCCGATGCATGCGAAGGCGACGGATATCGCCAGGTATAAGGGACGGTACGATGTGGGCTTCGACGCAGTCAGGGAAGCTCGGCTTGAACGTCTGAAGTCACTTGGACTGGTCGATCAGCAGACGGAATTGACACCTCAGCAAGGTCGCACATGGGACAGCGTGACTGACAGGGAATTCGAACTTCGGTGTATGGAAGTGTTTGCGGCCATGATCGACACACTGGACCAGGGCGTCGGGCGAATTGTGGCTGAACTGAAGCGTACAAATCAGCTTGACAATACCCTGATTCTGTTTCTTCAGGACAATGGTGGTTGTGCTGAAGGTATGGGGCGCAGTGAGACCTCAATCGCATCTCGACATCGCACTGCTGAACCAACTTTGCCAGCTCTGGCTGCTGGCTACCTGCAACCAAATATGATTCCAGAACAAACGCGGGACGGGTTCCCGGTGCGGCAGGGATACGGCGTGTTGCCGGGTGAAGCTGACACTTACCACGGCTATGGTCAAGCCTGGGCCAATGTCAGCAACACACCATTTCGCGAATTCAAACACTGGGTCCATGAAGGCGGCATCAGCACGCCGCTGATTGCTCACTGGCCCGCTGGTATTCCAATGGGACGGCAAAATGCACTGGAAACTCAACCTGCGCATCTGATCGATCTGATGGCGACCTGTGTCAATCTTGCGGAGGCGACTTATCCGACGCAATACAACGGCGAAACAATTCAGCCAATGGAAGGTGTGAACCTGGTTCCGGCGATTTTGGGGCAACCTCTGAATCGTACGCAACCAATCTTCTGGGAACACGAGGGGAACCGCGCCATCCGAAAAGGTGATTGGAAACTGGTCTCCAAACATCCAGGCGACTGGGAGCTCTACAATATTGCTGTCGATCGCACGGAAATGCAGAATCTGGCATCGCAGCAACCGGACGTTGTTACATCACTAAGTGCGCAGTGGCAGGCCTGGGCTGATCGTGTGGGAGTTCAATCATGGCCATTGCCCAAAAACGACCACAGGGACTAACGGTTTCAACGCTTTCAGCGGTGCTCTGGGACCATTGATTCAATACCGTGCAGCAACAGTAGCGCTGCACCCGCCGAGCGCGCCGGGGAATCACGACAAGTCACACGACAAGTCAC
>JAGQQS010000735.1 GCA_020426105.1 Planctomycetaceae bacterium | reverse complement strand
AAGCCCATGGCGACGCCGCAAAGAACACTCAACTCCATTCGATGTTTCGCGAAGTATGCAATCCCAAACATCCCGAACAATACTACTGCCGAGATCATCCAGAATTTTCGCATCGTTGTTGTCAGTCGCCGACGTATAACGATTTCTTCATAGTCCGGGAGATAGTCCAATCGTGGCGGTGCATCTTCATCTTCCCCAGTGTCGTCCCCGGACAGTTCAGCGCTGATCAGTCCGGCTCGTCGGCAAAACTCGAACTGGGCGAGGAGGTGCACTCCCATCAAGCGTCCAGATTTCAGATGGGATGAATGTTGCGGCATGGTTTGTCTCGATTGCCATCTGACCCATGTAAGACATCAAGTCCACTTTGAGATGGCCTTGCGCACGGCTTCGCAATTCTTCGGTCGTCGGCTCGGAGCGGATGACAGACACTTCGTTACGACCTCGGCTACAACGCCTGGCAATTTCGCGTTTTCAAGTTCACCCCGGATATTCGTGCTGTCTGGTTCGGTCCCATTTGCTGCAAACAACAAGACCATGGCCCAGCTAAACAAGTCTGTAGAGGGAGTCAACTGATCCGAATCAACTTCAGGTGCTCGATAACGGCTGCTGGGCCAATGTCCGTTTCTAACAGTCGGCTGTCCGGAATACAGCTTTGCCATTTCAAAGTCTGTGATCACCGCTTGAGGTCCGGAATCGGGAACGCAGATACATCGCGGATTCAGCTCGCGAAGAATGATTGCCTGATCATGCAGTGCCGAGAGTCCGTTCAGGATATCCTTCATCAGCCGAGACAATTGCTTTCGCGGCCACACTCCCTTGGCCAGTCGGGCACTTAACGTTGCCCCGTCAATCCAACGGTCAATCACCCACCATCCTGCTCTTGTGCCATCAGCCACACAGCTGTAGACCTGGGTCAAGTGAGGAGTTGGAATCACAGATTTCGCAACGATCGCGTGCCGTTCCAAACGATGCATCACCGTATCACGCAGGTGCAGAGGAATGCTCATAAGATCGAAATACTTGCCTCGACCAAAATGGTCTGCAATTGTGATGTGCTTCATCTTGCAGATTTTGTATTGCAGCCCATTCGGCAACGTGATCCATTCAGAGCATACGGTGGATTCATCGACTGCCCATTCTTCCGTGGGTGGCAACCCAAATACCGCGCGGCCACTTCGAGAGGCCCGATTCGGCGAAAGAAGGAAGTCGTCTCTTTCCCCACCCAGTCGCTTGACGACCGCCTCAAATACATCGTTACGCATGCAGCCCGATTTTTTCGATCGGTTATATGTCGTGTGATTAATTACGCCATCCTTTTCCAGCGAACGAATTGCAATTCCCTGGAGGTCTCTCAGTCGATCAATGGCGTGCCAGTCAATTTTCACCTGGGTGTACTTCCTCGACATCTCAGTCATCGACATTGCTCCGTAGCCACACTTGCACCGTTTTGGCGGTAGTGGGTAGCCACACTCCGACGGTATCAATAGCACCAGTCGCCTCAAGCTGCGGGCGACGTTTCAAGTCATTCGTTTCTAAGGACATTTTGAAATGAACAAGTTCATGCAGGTCTTTCTCGATCAAGTTTCTGAACGAATCACCGCAGTCATTGCGAGGCTCGTCGCTACACACATTGAAGTCAAATGTGCGGAGCATCAAGCAGACGTGCAATGTCGCGTTGACGAACTTGTGGCTCAGTACGAGACCGCAGGTCAACCCGAAATCGCTGCTCACCTCAGGACCCTCGGTCAGAAGCTGGTTGGCGATTCGATTGTACCAACTGGCGAGGCACTTCTCACGCGAATCCAGCAAATGACCATAGTCAGTCCTTCCGGTGAAACCTCGGTCGACCCGGCCGGAACACGGCAGCGCCGCAATTCATCAAAGCGAGTGCTCTCGCTGGCTGATGAGACGATCCAGATCACCGATCCAGTGGCCGCCGGGATCAAAGGCTTTCAATCGTAAAGGACTGACATGTCTATTCAAATCACGGTTACAGATCGCGACGAAGAGTTGCTGAAGACACTGACCACGAAGGTCCGTCTATTTAGTTTGCGTCAGATCTCCAACCTTTGGTGGAACGGAGATCTCGCGAACTCTCGCCGACGACTGAGGCAACTGATTGATGCCGAACTTTTGCTCAGTGCACAAGTGCTGGCGCGGCCAATCCTGCAACTTGATGGACCAATGATCTCGTGGAGACCGGGCGACGTAAGCCCGGATTGTGGGCAGATTGCGAATTTCTGTCAGTCGCGGATTCGCCGCATTCCTGTCAGAGCGACCGGGGTGTTTATAGCCACGGAACGAACAGCACGTTTGTTCGGTGGACGATGCCGCGGCGAACTTACACATCCCGCTCAGGCAACTCACGACCTCGGGGTCGCCGCAATCTGGATTCAGCTCTCGCAGAGTTGTCCAAAGACTGCAATCGCATGGCTCGGTGAAGAGATGCTGGCGCACACCCGTGTGGGCCAGAAGTGTCCAGACGCATTTATCGTTGATGACGCGGGCTCAGTCAGCAGCGTTATTGAATTTGGCGGTGACTATGACCGCAATCGAATTCAGGAGTTTCACGAAGATTGCGAGCGCCGAAACCTCCCCTATCAACTTTGGTGAACCGTATGTCAGCGAAACCGCCCCTCAAAGTCCGTATGGACGAAAGAGATTTGTTGATTCTGCAGCATGTTGCCCGTCATCGACTGACAACCTGTGCCGTGCTCCATCGCCATTGTTTTAAGGAACTGAAACGAAATGCTGTCCTCAAAATCCTGCTGCGGCTTTGTCGCGAGAACCTGTTGCAGAGGTTCCCCCTTATCTATCCCGAGGTCTATTTCACGTTGACCGCCAAGGCATGTCAATTGCTGGGCGGAGTCTCAGCACGATCACTTCCACTTGGGCCGCAGTCACTGCCGTCCGAACTCGCCGCACTTCACTACTGTGTCTGTGGTTCACGATATCACAAGCGACTGTCGAAGCATGAAGTTCAGCAGACGTTTTCATGGTTTCCCAAACCTTCAAACCACGAGATCTACTCTGTCGACTGCGCCAATAACAACAGTCCGATCCTCGAATGGTTACGTGCAGATCTGGGTGGTCCCAGTCACCACATCGTTCGAAAAACGCATCGAAGACTTTCAGCCCTCGGCGATTCCGAAAACGCGATGGCCGCTCTGAACCGTCAGGAATTCAGAGTCGTCTTCCTGACTGCAACTCCTGAAAAAGCACGCTCAATCCAGAGAGCAGTTGAACCACATGAATGGCCAGCCAGCACGCAAATTCACCTGGCCATTATCCCTGAACTAGTCCCTTTAACAACGAGGTACAATCATGGCACGTAGCAGTTATTTTCAGGATATCGGCAATCCGATCCAGCGCGATCGACAGC
>JAGQQS010000734.1 GCA_020426105.1 Planctomycetaceae bacterium | reverse complement strand
GCCGCTGCCGGTCAGCCGCAGGGTGATTTCTTCTCGACGGCAGACCAGGCACTTTTTACTGCCAACGCAGGTTCAATTAACAGTTGGGTTGCGCCAGCAGGCAACAATGTCACCGCACGAGTTAACGGGCAGTCGGATCCGCGTCTGGCCGCCGAGGAACTGTATCTGGGTATCCTGACTCGTATGCCCACAGAAGATGAGGTTAAGGATGTCACGAACTATCTGGCCAGTCGTGTGACCGACAGAAATGTGGCAGCGCAGGAACTTGTCTGGGCGGTTTTAAACTCAGCGGAATTTCGGTTCAATCACTAAGAGAGCTCCCGCATGAAAGTCAATTACGCCTGTAATTCTGTTGAACATGGAATGGCTCGTCGGCAGTTTCTGGGTTCAGCAGCGATCGGTGCCGGAATGCTGGCGGGCGGTCTCGGAGTATTTACCAACCGCGCGGTTGCCGAACAGTTACGATCCGATCAGAAACGAATCGTAATCTTTAATATGCACGGCGGTCTGAGTCAGCTGGAAAGCTGGGATCCGAAGCCCGGAACCGACACAGGCGGTCCGTTTCTCGCGATTCCCACATCGGTGCCGGGGATCCATGTCAGTGAGCTGCTGCCTCAAACAGCTCAGCAGATGCACCATCTGTGCCTTGCGCGGGGAGTCAATACGAGTGAAGACGATCATGGCAAGGGAGCCTACATGATGATGACGGGACGTCGCCAGACTCCTGCAGGCAACTTTCCTCAAATCGGAGCAGTCGCAGCCAAAGCACTGACGCCCGTCGATAGTGTCCTTCCGGGATATATTGCAATTACGCCGGGCGGCAGCGGTGGACGTGGAAATGATTCTGCCTACCTGGGCCCCAAATATTCAAGTGTGTCGCTGGGAAACGGCAACCCTCCTCAGAACACAACCCGCCCGGAGAACATCGCAGAAACTTCCGACGCCGCGCGGCAGGAGTTTCGCCGGAAGGCCAACGAAAAATTTCTCAATCGGCGTCGCACGGCTCTCACGGAAGCCTTTGCCTATTCCTACGAGCAGGCTGAACAGTTGATGCGGCAGCGTGACGTATTTGATGTCACGAAAGAGCCCGCTGAGGATGTTGAACGTTATGGCTCTCACGATTTCGGACGCCACTGTCTGCTTGCCCGACGCCTGCTTGAACGGGGGATCACCAGCGTTCAGGTGTCGCACTCAAACTACGACACGCATAACGAAAATTTCAATTTCCACATTGAACAGATGGGGGAGTTCGATCGGTCGTTCTCCTGCTTCGTCGCAGATATTGCGGCACGAGGAATGCTGGACAGCACCTTAATCGTTGTGCTGTCGGAGTTCGGTCGCACCCCTAACATTAATCAGTATTACGGACGCGATCACTGGTCGAAGGCATGGTCTGTGTGTCTTGCCGGCTGCCGCATTCCGCGTGGTGTCGCTTACGGCCGGACAAACGCCAATGGAACGGCGGTCGAGGACGGACAGGTTGATCACGGTTCGCTGTTTCACACGTATTTGCAGGCCACAGGCGTCGATTCATTTGGTTCGTTCGACATCGATGGCCGGGATATGCCAATCGCTGATCCCTCATCGGCCGCTGTCGCTCAACTGCTGACATAAAGGACTGGCGATATGACGATTCCTGAAGGTTTTGACCCCACGCAGTCGCATGCGGTTTCTGAGTGGGCTCATGACAGACCGCTGAATGCATGTCGCTTTGATCCTGCCGGTCGGTTTGTTTTTTGCGGTTCTGAAGACGCGGCTGTCGAACGTTTCAATCTGGCAGACGGAGCACGCACAGTCATCAATGGCGGACATCAGACATGGGTTCGTGCCATTGCCTGGTCAAAAGACGGAGCCTTTGCCATCAGCGGCGGATGCGATGGGAAAATCACGTGGTGGGAGTCTGCCGCGGCCGATCCGAAGCCTGTTCGCACCATTGATGCCCATCAAGGCTGGATCAGATCACTCGACGTCAGTCCCGATGGCAAGCTGCTGGCCAGTGGCGGCAATGACAACGTCGTACGATTGTGGAATATCAATGACGGCACTCTGATTCGTGAACTGATCGGTCACCCGCGACATGTCTATTCAGTCGCGTTCCATCCTCAAGGTGAGTTTGTCCTCAGCGGGGATCTCATGGGCGGCCTCAAGCAATGGGAAACAGCAACGGGCAAAGAAGTCCGTGCCTTTGATGCCACGCCGTTGCATTCGTACAACGGTGGTCAGCAGGTGGACTTCGGGGGCATCCGGGCACTGGCCGTAAGTCCCGATGGCAAATGGTTAGTGGCTGGCGGTCTGTACAAAGCAACAAACCCATTAGGAGCCGTTCATGAACCATTGGTGCTTCTGTTCGATTGGGAGACTCAGAAGCTCGAAAAACAGTTGATCGCTGAAGGCGTCACCCAGGGCGTCGTCTGGCGTCTGCGATGGTTGAGTGATGGCTCAATAATGGGGCTCAGCGGCGGCGGCAGCGGCGGTTTTCTGTTATTCTGGAAACCCGAAACAGAAAAGGATTATCACCGTTTTAAACTCCCCAATCTGGCCCGCGATATGGACCTGCACCCCGATGGCCTTCAGGTCGCGACGGCGCACTACGACCGGAACCTGCGGATCACGCGTCTGGCGGCCAAGGCTACATAGCCGACCCGATCTTTAACGCTCTGGCGAACCGCGCCTTCAATTCTCCGATCGGTTCAGTACCGACGCTGACCCGCAACAGCCAGCGTGACACGCCGCACCTCTCCACGAAATCCAATTCCGTGTAGTGCGCCAGAATCGTGTAGGGACAACACAGCGTAAAATTCGTCCCCAGATTTGGCCCCTTGCAGATCTCCAGATGATCAAACACAACCGGTGTGGTGACAGCAGCATCCTTGAGCACAATCGATAAGAGTCCGCCATTGTGTTCTGTCGAATTCTGATTCATCCAGTCGAATCGTCGTGAATCCAGGCTCGGATGATAGACGGCATCCACCTGCGGCTGTTCAGTCAACCATTGGGCCAGTTGGTTGGCGTTCTGATTGATGAGCTCGACTCGATTTCTTACGTCGCGTGAATTTTTTTCCAGGACTTCCACATCAACATCAACCAGCAGTTCTTCGAAGCCTTCAGCCAGTGCTCCGCGCAACCAGTCAGCATGCTGGCTGGCAGGATTAAGCGTCACGGAGCCCGCGAGCACATCTCCATAACCGCCAAAGT
>JAGQQS010000733.1 GCA_020426105.1 Planctomycetaceae bacterium | reverse complement strand
ATCCACGCTGATTTTTGGTGTATTTAAACCCCGCGTCTTGAACATCCATACGACCCCCAACTGCACAAAAATGACTAACAACAGCAAGCCCAGTCCGATGCAAGCCAACACTCGCACTGAGACTTTGTCGGGCTCATGGCTGGGCGGATGTCTTTCACCGGAACTCCCAGCGGAGGATGTGTGCGTCATGGCGCTGCCTCCTGCGTCTGACATTGCTTGGGGCGTTGCATCATCCTGCTGAGTGCCCATCCATAAATGCCCGCGACAGTGATTACGGCGGGGACCATCGACCAATGCCAACCGGAATGCGACGTGTCGCCATTGGTTGGCAGCACCATCCACCAGAGTTCCACAATCCGGATGAAGAGCAGAAACAATGCCAGTGCGCCAATCTTTTGGGGGGAGCGTTTGAAATCGTGTGAGAACAGACAGACAAACGGAATGACAAAACCGCCGAGGGACAGGACGGGGGTAATCCAGCCCCAGATGCCGGAATTGCGTGCAACATAAAAACCGGCTTCGAACGGCAAGTCACCGCTCCACATGATCAGAAAGTGGGCGAACGAAAAATAGGCCCACAGCATCAGGAACGCGAGCAACAGGTTTGCCAGATCGCCCATCACTTTCTCTTCCGTGGATGCCGCTTGCAGTGGACTCCAAAAGCAAACCGCCGCCACCGCCGCACTCAGCGCCGCCAGCATGGCGCCAATACCGATCAATGCTCCGAAAAGTGTCGAAACAAAAAACGGATCAAGCGACATCACCCAGTCGATTCCAGCGCATGTCACAGTCAGCAAAATGGCGATGAGTCCCAACCCTGCCACTGGCGGACCGCCCATAATCAAGTGATCCGTGGCCGGGTTTTCTGCAACCGCATCTCCGGTAGCGGCCTCGCTCGTAGCCGAATTCGTAAGAATTCGGCCCCCTGCCGATGGAGAGGTTTTCATACGACGACCGCCGACCAACCACGAGAGCACTATCCAAACCGCGAAGTAGAGCAACGTGCGACCGATGTAGAAAGGCATCTGAAAGAGCCATTGACGGTTCTCCGTGTTCTCGACTTGTAGCAGAATGTCCGAGTTTGCCCACGGATAGATTTTCCGGGCACCGCACAGGAATGGCACGAACATCAACGCCACCAGTGGCATCAGTCTGGCATTGATCCTCAACCACGGCCACGCGGCCTGCCCCCATCGCCCACCGGTCAGACAAACAATCAGCATCAATGCAAGACTGCCGATTGAAATACTCCACGGAAACATCGCCGCCGCCAGCCAGACTTTGAAGAAAGATTGCGGTGATAACGTCCATGCCACCGCGCATCCGAGAACGGCAGCCAGCGTCGCCAGCATTGCGCGACGATCCCAGGCCGTCGTTGGTGGCAATCGTTTGATGTCACTCATATGCATCGCCACCCGGCTGAGAGGAATTCGCCAGAGTTCGAATGAATTCCAGTTCACCCGATGCCTGGCGACTTCCGTTATGGATTTGTTGCCGATCAGTGTCCGGTAATTCACCGACCGGCGCGTACTGAGCGAACTGCAACGTGCGAACATACGCCGTGATGGCCCAGCGGTCGTCGGTGGAAAGATAATCGCCATATGCCGGCATCTGACCACGACCATTTGTCGCCACATGATAAATATATCCCAGCGGCTGCTGACGAAGACGATCCGTGTGATAGCTCGGAGGGAATTTCAAGCCGCGCCGCGAGACCATCCCATTGCCGCTGCCGGTCTGATCATGGCAGGGAACACACGAGATGCTGAACCGCTCCTGCCCGTGGCGGATCAGTTTTTTGTAGTCGTGGCCATAACTTTGCAGTACCTGTTCAGGAATATCGTGCACCCACTGCCCATCGACTTTGCCGGTCAAATATCCACCCGTATTCGTTGCATCTGCCGAATTCAGCCAGCCTCGGATTGCCTGAGTCGCTCCGTGGGAAACGGATTGAACCGCGGAAGGACTCGCTGGAATCGTGTGTTCAGGAATCGCCTGTGATACGGTGCCGTCGGCAAAAACGGAGGAGTGTTCCTGCGATTCGGCACGTCGCTGATTCGCCATTTCCTGCCCGCATCCCGCTGCAAAGACAAGGATCAAACTCGCAGTCAGGTACGTGATCTGTGCAGAACCCTTGACAGCGCGAATCAGTGGCTTAAACATGAGGCACCTCCCACATCCCGCACGCCCCAAGTTCTCGTAAACTGTCACGCAGTGACAACTCTTCGAAACACGGATCCTCGGACTTGATCACAAGGAAAAAGCGATTGGTGCTCGCACGTTTGAATGCTTCGATTTCGAATATCGGATGATGGAGACGCGGCAGGCCGCAAACCAGGATGAACCCTAAAATCGCAAACAATGATGCGAACAAAACCGTTCCTTCAAAGGTTGCCGGAATAAATGCGGGCCAGCTGTGCAGCGGTCGTCCACCGATGTTCAGCGGGTAGACGTCAAGATTGATCCAGTACTCCAGGGCATACACTGAACAGCCACCGATCACGCCGCCCGCCAGAACGATCCACGGCATCGGCGAACGCGGAAACTGCAGGCGTTCACTGAGTCCTTCGACGGGAAACGGCGTGTAGGCTTCCAGCGATGTATAGCCCCGCTCACGAAGCCTGGTGACGCCATCGAGAAGTTCACTGGCCTCAGAAAACTCCGCAAGGATTCCCCAGACTGGCGATGCGAGATTGTTTTGACTTGTGAGTGCCTCATTCATAGCAAAAAACTCAACGCGAATTCGCTGCTTCTCGTTTCTGCTCCTGCGACTCGTGCACCAATTCACGAACTTCCATCATTGAAATGGCGGGCAGCACTCGTAAGAACAGCAACATGAACGTCAGGAAGATCCCGAACGTGCCCAGATACAACAGCCAGTCCCAAACTGTCGGATAGTACATCGCCCAGTCGGACGGCAGGTAATCGCGATGCAGACTGAGTGAGATAATTACGAATCGCTCCAGCCACATGCCGACGTTGATGACTAAAGCGATTCCAAACAAACACAGAGTCTGACGGCGAAAACACGGAAACCACAACAACTGTGGCACAATGCAGTTGCACACAATCAATCCCCAATAAATTGCTGAGTACGGTCCCCCAAATCGGTTGGTGTAGATGTAACTGTCGTAAGGCTCGTTTTTATACCATGCCATCGAAGCATCCATCAGATAACCGTACGAGACCGTCATGCCGGCGGCCAGCATGACTTTGGCCATGTTGTCGAGATGTTTGTCCGTGATCAAATCCTTGAGTCCATAAATGCGGCGAAGTGGAATTGCGAGCACCAGAACCATCGCGAAGCCACAGAAGATGGCTCCACCAACGAAGTACGGCGGAAACACGGTCGAATGCCACGCAGACACGATCCCGACCGAAAAGTCCCAGCTGACTGTCGTATGGACGGACACAACCAGCGGTGTTGCAAGAGCAGCCAGCATCACGTAGGTTGTTTTGTAGTGCATCCAGTGCCGCGCGGAATTTCGCCAGCCCAACGCAAACAGACCGTAGGTTCGCGCCACCAGTCGACTCTTCGCCCGATCCCGCATCGTGGCCAAATCAGGAATCAAACCGAGGTACCAAAACAGCAGTGACACAGTTGCGTAGGTTGAAACAGCAAATACGTCCCACATCAGCGGACTGCGGAACTGAGGCCACATATTGGTTGTCGCGGGATACGGAAACAACCAATAAAAGAATTGTGGGCGGCCAAGATGTACAAGCGGAAAGATTCCGGCGCAGGCGACAGCGAACAATGTCATGGCTTCCGCAAAACGATTAATACTCGTTCGCCATTCCTGGTGCAGTAACAGCAGGATGGCGGAAATCAGCGTTCCCGCATGCCCAATCCCGATCCACCAGACAAAGTTCACAATCGCAAATCCCCAACCGACCGGAATGTTGATACCCCAGACTCCAACTCCGTAGAAGAATAGCCAGCCCAGCGCGGTTAAAAGCACATTCAGTAAAAACAGACCGACCAGAAATCCAACGATCCAGCCCTTCTCGACGGGGCGTTTGAACACAATGTCGGCAACCTGAGCGGTCACCGATTCATGCGTCGCGTCGGCTGGAACCAGTTGAGTGTTGGGAGCGTTGGTGGTCATGATGAATAAGGTCTGTCTTCTACTATTCCTGGATGGTATCCTTTTTTGGATTGGTCACTTCCGCCAGATATGTGGTTCGTGGTTTCGTATTCAATTCTTCAAGCAGCGCGTACGTCAGTGGGTGATTGTGAGTCTCGCGCACCTTGCTGCGTGCATCGTTCAGGTCGCCAAATCGAATCGCCTGCGCCGGACACACAGCCTGACACGCTGTTTTAATGTCGCCATCCTGAATTGCACGGTCGTCCAGTTGCGCAGCAATACGAGCCGCTTCGATTCGCTGGATGCAGTACGTGCATTTTTCCATCACGCCGCGTTGTCGCATCGTTACTTCCGGATTGGACAGAAGTTGCAGCGTTGGATCGCGGATGAAGTCATCGGAAAAGTCCAGAAAGTTGAACCGACGGACCTTATAAGGACAGTTATTGCTGCAATATCGAGTTCCCACACAACGATTATAGACCATTTGATTGATGCCTTCGTCGCTGTGATTTGTTGCGGCAACGGGACAGACGACTTCGCAGGGAGCCCGTTCGCAGTGCATGCAGGTGACAGGTTGATGGAGCGTTTGTTCCGGTTCCTCGGGTGAACCCGTGTAGTACGTATCGATTCGCATCCTCTGCATGTGGCGGTTCGCCGCAACCTGCGTTTTACCGACCACTGGTATATTGTTTTCCGCCTGGCAAGCGATCACACAGGCGGAACACCCTACGCATGCTGTCAGGTCAATCGACATGCCCCATTTGTGACCTTCGTACGGCCAGTCGGGATACATCGTCACATCCGGCGCGGGATGCAGAGGATGAGCGAACGACGGACGGTCAGGCTGTTCGCGCAGCTCAGTGATCGTCCCGGCACGCGCCAGGTGTCGGCCTTCCATCGTTTGAAAGTGCTGTGTCGTGACCAAATGGTGTGTGCGCTTCGTTTTCCGCATGGGAACCGGCATCTGCAGGGAAGTGGCGTCATGAGTGATCAAGTTACGAATATCGAAGCCAGTTCCCGAGCCGACTCGACCAACCACGCGTCGACCATAACCAGTGAACAACGTGAGACATCCATTGGCATGACCAGGCACAATCCAGATCGGAATTTCAATCGAGCGAACTTTGTCGCTGGTTTCACCAATTGAAATTACGTCTCCATTCTTCAGTTGGTGGCTTTCGGCATCGGTCGGAGACATCCACGCGGCATTGTCCCAGACGGTGTGGGTCAGCGGTT